>JASFTI010000069.1:0-12989 GCA_050053635.1 Gemmatimonadales bacterium | reverse complement strand
GTGGCACGCGCGAAGGCCTCCACCACTTCATCGTTCATACCAAGATTGAGGATTGTGTCCATCATGCCCGGCATCGACATGGCGGCACCCGAACGGACCGACACGAACAGCGGGTTCTCCCTACTTCCAAAACGCTTTCCGGTCTTCTCCTCCAGCTGTTTCATGGCGGCCTGCACTTCGTCAAGAAAGCCGCCCGGGAACTGGCGGCCGCCGGCCAGGTACTGCCGGCAAGCCTCCGTCGTGACCGTGAAACCGGGAGGGACGGGGAGCCCCATTTGAGTCATGCTGGCCAGTCCGGCTCCCTTGCCCCCTAACAGCTGCTTGTCGTTCGGGGCTCCTTCTTCGAACGGAAAGACGTAGCTGGTGGCTGTCATACGTTGCTCCTGACCTCCTGCTCCGGCGACGGGTAGGGTGCGGCGTGCGGACGCGGAAATGTAACCCGGCGGACGCTCTCGGCAAACAAAGCAGATGGGGGCGCCAGGGCCGGTCGGCTCTCCTTCGGCCTCGTCTCTTGCCGACTACAGGCCCGCGCGCTAGGGTCCTGTTGTCACGGACAGAGCAGTCTGGGGGCGATGGCGCCCTGACGTCGGGGGGTGGGCTATGCGCTACCTGCTGAAAATCGAACGAGGCACGGTCATCCATTACATCAAGTGGCTGATAGCCGGGCTGGGGCTCGTCGCCATGGTTCTGCTGGCCCGAGCGGCTCTGAGTAGGTCGGATATCGTTCTGTCCGTAGAGGGGCCCTCGGCGGGTTGGCCGTCCTACGGCGGCGACGCCCAGGGCACCCGCTACTCGCCGCTGACTCAGATCAACAAGGAAAACGTCGAGCACCTCGAGGTGGCCTGGGTTCACCGGACCGGCGATGTGTCCGACGGCAGCCGCTTCAGCCGCAAGAGCTCCTTCGAAGCGACACCCATCCTTTTCGAGGGCACGCTCTATGTCAGCACGCCCTTCAGCCGGGTTATCGCCCTCGATCCCGAGACTGGCGGCGAGCGCTGGAGCCACGATCCGCAGATCGATCTCGACGAAGGCTACTCGGAGAGCCTGGTGTCCCGCGGCGTGGAGGCGTGGGTCGACCCGCGAGGGGCTGAAACCGAGCCCTGCCGGACGAGGATCTTCTTCGCCACCCTCGACGCCCGATTGCTCGCCCTGGACGCCAAGACCGGCCAGCCCTGTCAGGGATTCGGCGATGGTGGCGAGGTCGACCTGAAGGTGGGCGTCGGCCGGGTCGAGATCGGCGAGTACGAGGTCACGTCTCCCCCGGTGGCGGTGGGCGACGTCGTAATCGTCGGGTCGGCCCAGGGTGACAACCGCCGCGTCGAGGTCGAGAGTGGAGACGTCCGCGGTTTCGACGCGCGGACGGGCGAGCTGCGCTGGACCTTTCAGCCGATACCCCGATCTCCGGACAGGCCGGGCTGGGACGCCTGGCGGCCGGAGCAGGCGCGACGCGTCGGAGCAGGGAACGCCTGGGCTCCGCTTGGCTCCGATCCGGAACGCGACCTGGTGTTCGTGCCGACCGGGAGCGCGGCGCCCGACTTCTACGGCGGCGAGCGGTTCGGGAGCAACATGTTCGCCAACTCCGTCGTCGCGCTGCGGGCCTCGACCGGTGAGCTCGTCTGGCACTTTCAGGCCGTCCACCACGATCTCTGGGACTACGACATCGCTTCGCAGCCGACCGTGACGACCATTCGCCGTGATGGAGAGGAGATTCCTGCGGTCGTACAGGCGACGAAGATGGGACATATCTTCATCCTCCATCGCGACAGCGGCGAGCCGCTCTTCCCCGTGGAGGAGCGTCCGGTTCCGGCGAGCACCGTCGATGGTGAAGTGGCCTGGGCTACCCAGCCTTTCCCCGTCCTGCCGCCGCCCCTCATGCCGGAGATGATGACGCCCGACTCCGCCTGGGGCATCACACCGTGGCACAAAGGAAAATGTCGGGACAAGATGAAGGCGCTGACGTACGAGGGCATCTTCACTCCGCCCAGCTTGGAAGGAAGCCTCGAATACCCCAGCATGATCGGCGGAGCCAACTGGGGTGGCGTTGCCGTCGACCCCGAGCGCCGCATTCTAGTCGTGAACCTGAACCGCTACGCCAGCTGGGTCCGGCTGATCCCGCGCGAGGCGTGGGATGAGGCTCGGCGAGCACCTGACGCCGAGGGCCAGTTCACCGCTCAGCAGGGAACGCCCTACGGGATGAACAGAGACGTTGGCCTCGTCTCTGGGGACATCCCGTGCACACCGCCTCCCTGGGGAAAGCTGGTGGCCATCAACCTCGACGAGGGGTCGGTACGATGGGACGTGCCGCTGGGCACGATACGGGACATCGCCCCACTCCCCCTGCCGATTCGCTGGGGAACACCCAACCTGGGCGGACCGATCGTCACGGCCGGTGGCCTGACGTTCATCGGCGCCGCCATGGATGACTATCTGCGTGCTTTCGACTCGGAGACGGGTGAAGAGCTCTGGAAGGGTAGGCTGCCGGCGGGCGGACAAGCCACGCCGATGACCTACAGGATCGGGCCGGACTCCAAACAGTATGTGGTGATTGCCGCCGGCGGTCACGGCGGTCTCGAGACCACTCTGGGTGATTACTTAGTAGCGTTCGCGCTACCGAACTAGGAAGGTGAGCCGGCGGGCTTTACGCTCCAACCCCACCTCCTCCCCGGGCCTTGTAGACCTCCCGGGCTTCAGGCTCCGCCTGTTCGCAGTCCGCGCAATCGCGCTCTATCTCGTCGCAGGGCACACCGTCGGACTGAGCCTCGCCACAGGGTGGCCCCCCCGTGTCTAGCAGCCGATCTTTCTGCGAACGCTTCTCGCTCGATGCCTCTTTCATGCTCCCTCGCCTCCCAAAAGTACGGGGGCATCACCGGCTGTACGCTACCCACCCCACCACGACTCGAAAACCAAATCTAGACCGCCCTCGCCGATGCCGCAAAGGCCGGACTACCGCGAGAGGGGGCGCGAGGGATTTTGCGGGGGCGTACGCATGGGCTATTTTAGTGTGTCAACGGCAATTCCCAGAGCAGGGTCCAGGGCCGACCCAAGTACGGAACACCCGAGCCACAACTTCTCGCGTGGGGAAAGTTATGCTTCGGGCTGGCCGCTCGACCCTGTAAGCCTGGGCCGTCGGCGACCAGGTACGGTGTCGATCGCATCGGGCTGGCAATTCCGTACACAGCTCCTCAGCGAACTACCAGGGGAACAGGGGGGACAACCATGCGTGGGATACTCACCCTAGTGCTCTCGTGTCTCGTGCTTATCGCCACCGCAGGATGCGGCGGCGAAACTGCTGCCGAGAGGGAAGCCAGAATGCAGGCTGCGCGCGCCGACTCGCTGAGGATGGCAGAGGCGGCCTACGATGCAGCGGTGTTCGATACCGTCAGCTGGGAAAGCAGCGATGCGCGGATCCAGCGCGGTGCGACCGTCTGGCGGGCAAGCTGTGAGAAGTGCCACGGCGCTGAAGGTCGGGGCGACGGTGAATACGCACGGCAGTTGCGGCTCGACGTTCCGTCTTTCATGGGTCCAGATTGGAAGTACGCCTACGAGGTCGATTCGCTACGACACCGGATATTCGTCGGGCTCGAGGGCAGAATGCCGAATTGGGGCCTCCATGGACTCGGGTACCGAAACATCGATGCGGCGGCCGGATACATCAACACACTCGTCGCACCGCAGCAGTGATTCAGATACGGAACAGTATCGAACAGTTCGCCGTGCTGGCTGCCCGATGACGCTAGGTGTATCTAAGAAGCCCATCGCCCTCGGCATCTTGCTTATGCTGGCGGCAAGCTGTCGAGGGGAAAGTGGCCCCGACACCGTGCCGGGTGTCTCGCGTGCGTTGGCCGAGCGCCGTGCCGCCTCGCTCGGCGAACTGCGTTACGAGTTACACCTGACGGTCCCGGATTCCCTTACGCAGCGCATCCACGGCCGAGCCATCCTGCGATTCCGACTCGCCGATTCAGGCGAGCCGTTGGTTCTGGACTTCGCCGCGCCACGAGGGAGCGTTCTCTCGGTCGACACGAACCTCGAGGCGACCGACTTCGAAGTGGTCAACGACCACATCGTCATCCCGGCGCAGGCCCTGCTCGCCGGAGAGAACTCTGTCGAGATCGAGTTCCTGGCCGGCGACGCTCCACTGAACCGCAATCGCGAGTTCCTCTACACGCTCTTCGTCCCCGATCGAGCACGCTTCGCTCTGCCCTGTTTCGATCAGCCGAACCTGAAGGCTCGCTTCACGCTGACCCTCGACGTGCCCGACAGCTGGCGGGCGGTCGCGAACGGTAAACTGCTCGCCGCGGAAAGGAACGGTGAGCGCGCAGTCTTCAGCTTCGTCGAGACCCAGCCGATCAGCACCTATCTCTTCGCGTTCGTTGCCGGCGAGTTCGACGTTGTCAGGCGCGAGGTCAGCGGTCGCGTGATGCAGATGTACCACCGGGAGACGGACAGCCTGAAGGTGGCGCGCAACACAGATGCGATCTTCGAACTGCACGCGACGGCGCTCGATTGGCTGGAGGAGTACACAGGAATAGAGTATCCGTTCGAGAAGTTCGACTTCGTAGCGATCCCTTCTTTCCAGTATGGTGGTATGGAGCACCCGGGTGCGATACTCTACCGGGCATCGCGACTACTGCTAGACGAGTCAGCGACCCAGAATGACATACTCGGCCGAGCGAGTCTTATCGCACACGAGACCGCTCACATGTGGTTCGGCGACCTCGTGACAATGGAGTGGTTCGATGACGTTTGGATGAAGGAGGTCTTCGCTAATTTCATGGCGGCCAAGATCGTCCATCCATCCTTCCCAGACCTGAACCACGAGCTCCGCTTCCTGCTTGCACACTATCCCGCCGCCTATCAGATCGATCGGACGGCGGGCGCCAACCCGATCCGCCAGGAGCTCGACAACCTACGTGAAGCAGGAACGCTCTACGGCGCCATTATCTACCAGAAGGCGCCCATCGTCATGAGACACTTGGAGCAGCTGATCGGGGAAAGCACGCTACGCGATGGGCTGCGAGAGTATCTCGACAACTGGGCCTTCGGCAACGCCGACTGGCTGGATCTCATCGCCGTCCTCGATCTACGCTCCGACACGGACCTCAGAGCGTGGAGCCGAATCTGGGTCGAAGAGCCACGCAGGCCGATGGTCTCTGCCACTCCCAGCTTCCGCCCCGATGGCGCCATGGCCGACCTGAGGGTGCGACAGTCGGATCCCGTGGGGCAGGGCCGTCTCTGGCCCCAGCAGCTCTCTATCCGACTGGCGGGAGGGGACTCGGTCCGCCTCGTGCCGGTACGGCTGGACCGCGCTGCGCTTTCCGTGGCGGGCGTGGACGGCCTACCGCCCCCAGACTACATCCTGTCCAACGGCCGGGGTGTGGCCTACGGACTGTTCGAGCTGGACAGCGCCAGCCTCGAGTTCCTGCTAGACAACGCGCCGTCGATCCCCGACGCTCTGACCCGGGGTATCGTCTGGCTGTCACTCTGGGAGGCGATGTTAGAGGGACGAGCGCCGCCGACCGAGATCGTCGACCTGGCAGTCGCCGCCCTGGGTAGCGAGACCGATGCCCTGCTCGCCGCGCGGATCCTTGGCTACCTGGAAACGGCCTACTGGCGGTACCTCGGCGACGCTGAGCGCTGGGATCGCGCTGCGCGGATTGAATCGATCCTGTGGGATCTGGCACAGCGGGCGAGTAGCTCAAGCGAAAAGGCCACCTACTTCAACGCCTTCAGCTCCATAGCTCTGACGGAGGGTGCACTCGAGCGACTTCGGCAGGTGTGGAGCGAAGAGGCGGACATCCCGGGCCTCACCCTTGCCGAGAGTAACTACACGCGCCTCGCCTTCGAGCTCGCGGTGCGCGAGGTGGCGGGTTGGGAGCGAATCCTTCAGGAACAGGCGGAACGGATAGAGAACCCCGATCGCAAAGAGCGGTTCGAGTTCGTGAGGCCAGCGCTGTCCGCTGATCCTGTGGTTCGCGCGCGTTTCTTCGAGAGCCTGAAGGACGTAGCCAACCGAGAGCACGAGCCGTGGGCGCTGGAGGGGTTACGTTACCTGCACCATCCTCTGCGTGCGCCGACTTCCGAACAGTACATTTTGCCCAGCCTCGAGCTAGTGGAAGAGATCCAGGCGACCGGTGACATCTTCTTCCCGAAGCGTTGGCTGGATACGACGCTCGGTGGGCACGCCTCCGAGCGCGCCGCCGCCGTGGTCCGCGCGTTTCTGGAGGGACGCCCCGACTATCCGTCGCGGCTGAAGGCCAAAGTCCTGCAGTCGGCTGACGGATTGTTCAGAGCCGCTTCGCTGAGAGAGACATGGAGCAGCAGCTGACCGGCATTCACCATGTCACTGCCATAACAGGTGACCCGCAAAGAACTCTCGACTTCTACTCGGAGACGCTCGGTCTGCGTCTGGTCAAGCGTACGGTCAACTTCGATGAGCCCGGCACATACCGTTTCTACTTCGGAAACCAACGCGGCGAGCCGGGCACGACATTGGCGGCTCCGAAGATCGTTTCGAGGAAACCGTCATCCGCCTCAGCGATCCCGACGGGCTGGCGATCGAGCTAGTCGCCCGACCCGGTGATGACCGCGCCCCTGGTCAACCTCCCGCCGGGCGATCGCACCTAGAACTCGCATCCGCTGTCGTGGCTATGTCCTAACCTGTCAGTTGGTTACAACCCTCGATTCATGTCGGATCGCCACTACCCGCCAGAGACATTGGCATCAGCACACCCACCTCCAGCGCTCTGTGCACCGGACAGCGGTGAGCGATCTCGAGCAGCCGCTCACGCTGCTGCGCGCTCAGAGGGCCGACGAGCTCCAGCGTCTGACTGATCTCCGCGGTTTGGGGTTCCTCCGTTTTCAATTTCCTGTGGTGCAGGCGAACGCCGATTTCCTCTAGCGGCCACTCTTTGCGATCGGCGTACATCCGCAGGGTGATCGCAGTGCAGGCACCGAGTGCCGCCATCAGCAGACCGAACGGGTTTGGGCCGGAGTCCGTGCCGCCGAGCCTCTCCGGTTCGTCGGCGACCAATGCGTGACCAGCGGTGAGAATCTCGGTACGGTAATGCGCCTGTCCCGTGCGGACGACGGCCTGACCGTGCGGAACCGACTCCTCCCGTTCCAGCAGCGCGGGTGCCCCGAGGTAGCGGGTGGCCCAAGCGGCGATGACGGCGCCTACATACCGCGAATCCTCCGAGCGCGAGAGCAGGTGATCAGCCTCTTCGAGTGAGACATAGCTCTTCGGCTCGCGGGCCGTCTCATAGATCCTGGCCGCGTTCTCGGCGCCGACGATATCGTCAGCCGGCGAGTGGAAGATGAGCAGGGCCCGGTCCAGAGTCCTTATCACTTCCTCCATGTTCTGGCGGTCGAGGTCGTCGAGGAATTTCTCCGTTATGGTGAAGGTGCGACCACCTAGGACGACCTCGGCCGAGCCGGACTCCCGGATCCGCTCCAGGGAACTCTTTAGATGACGTACCACATGTTGTGGTTCTGCCGGGGCGGCGATGGTTACGACTGCCCGGCAGGCCGAAATGTGATGAGCTGCCTGCAGAACGGCCGCCCCACCCAGCGAGTGCCCGATCAGGATGGCTGGTGCCTCAAGCTCATCCTCCATGTACCGCGCGGCGGCGATCAGATCGTCCACGTTCGAGGAGAAGGTCGTTTCTGAGAAATCGCCCTGGCTCTCGCCGAGCCCGGTAAAATCGAAACGCAGAACGCCGATCCGAGCCTGGGCCAGCGCCCGACTGATGTGAACCACCGCGTTGAAGTTTTTCGAGCAGGTGAAACAGTGTGCGAATAGCGCGTAGGCTATAGGCTTCTCGTCCACCGGCAGTTCGAGACGGGCGGACAGGACTTCGCCGGTTGCACCTCTGAAGGTCAAGCGTTGTGTCTGCATATCCTCCGCACCTGATCTTCGGAATTGAGCTTCCAGTCCCTAGTCTATCACAATCCCAGCTTTTCCCAAGAGCCCATAGTACCGTTCAGACTCCCGAGCGAAACAGGCCAGTGACCTCGGCCGTAGTCTGGGTAGACCCCAGCCACAGACCACCAAGGAGCACGACAATGGCTAAGCGATTTCTTCTAATGGCAGCCCTCTTGCCGTTCGTGCCGGGCGCCGCCTTGCGCGCGCAGAGCCCCGCTGACTCGGCGGCGATCACACAGACCGCGCTCGACTACATCGAGGGTTGGTACGAAGGGAACGCGGAGCGGATGCAGCGGGCCCTCCATCCCCAGCTGGCAAAGCGAATGGTCTCAAGCGACCCGGCCAGCGGCGCCAGCAGGCTCAATCACATGACGGCCGAGGAGTTGGTGACGGCCACCCGGAATGGCTACGGAACCCGCACGCCGGAGGCCGAACGTCGTCGCGATGTCACCATCCTCGACATCTACGAGGGCGTTGCCAGCGTCAAGGTCGTCGCAAAGGACTGGATCGATTATCTACACGTGGTCAAGTTTGACAACCGGTGGGTCATCATCAACGTTCTCTGGGAGCTGACGCCGGAAGCGAAGCGGCAAATGGGCGGGCGCTGAAGACCGGTGCCCCGCAAACCCCGGAGGAACAATGGCCCTAACTCCTTCGAGCATGCTGGCGCTGGGGACCCCGGCGCCAGCATTCACACTCCACAACCCGGTAGATGGGAACTCGGTGTCGCTGGCGGACTTTGAAGGCAAGCCGGCGCTCCTGGTCATGTTCATCTGCAACCACTGTCCCTACGTACAACATGTGATGAAGGAGCTGGGGCGGTTGGCGGCCGACTACATACCCCGCGGGCTCGCGGTCGTCGCGATTAACTCAAACAGCCAGGAAACGCACCCGCAAGATGGGCCCGAGCACATGAAGGCTCTGGCCAGTGCCGAGGGCTGGTCTTTCCCCTTCCTGTTCGACGATTCACAGGCTGTCGCCAAGGAATACCGGGCCGCTTGCACGCCCGACTTCTTTCTGTTCGACTCGGAGCAGCGACTGACGTACCGGGGCCAGCTGGATGACAGCCGGCCCGGCAACCTGATCCCGGTCAGCGGGAAGGACCTGCGCGGGGCGGTGGAGGCGGTGCTGGCCGGGGCTCCCGTCCGGCAGGACCAGAAGCCCAGCGTGGGCTGCAACATCAAGTGGAGACCCGGAAACGAACCGGACTACTAGCCGTCAGCGAGCGCGAGCTTGAGGTGACGGGAATCCGGGACCGCGAAGAGCGACAGATCGAAGTCCCTGTAACGGGGACGTCGGCGCGTGTCTCCGCGACCGAGGGGATCTCAGGTTGGGCCGCGCAGATCAGCGGGCGGCTCGGGGCTCGAACCGCTTTCGCCGCTTCCGGCGATCTCACGCGACAAACGCACTAACTCGTCTCGATCCCGAACGTTGAAAAAATAGGCCCAGCCGTCCCTTCGCCTCAGGTAGATCCCCGGCTCCACCAGGCCGAGGGTCAGCGGTACACACTTCCAGATGCGGCTCGATAGCCAGACAGCCGGAAACCTCAGCAGCGACATCTCCCGCAGACGATCCAAGGGGATCGGTAGCGAACGATACGATAGGTACTTGATCCGCATGTGGTCGTCGAAGAGGAGGATCTTGCGCGGTAGGCGAGCCGGCACCTGGATGAGCAAAAACACTCCCAACGCCAGCATCGCTGCATAGGCGAGCCACTGAACCACGAAACTGTCCAGTTGCACCAGGTACCTGTAGGTGAGCTGTTCGTAGACGAAGGCGACCAGACGTACCACGACCGCCAGGAAGGCGAGGAGGGCCAGCGCGGCCACCACCGAATAGGCGCGCGGCATCCGGAATCGGGCCACGTATCGGATCCGTGTCATGTCGACGGGGCGGATCAGCCGCCGACGCGTGAAGTAAACGGTGAGCGAGACGATAAGCGCGACCAGCAGCACAATTGTACCCTGTGTCAGGGGATGGGGTCGTGTTATCGTGAGAACCTGCCGTTCCGGTACCAGGAAATCGCTGGCAAAGGCCTGGACCTCTTCTCTCGAGAACCCCTCGAATGCCGCGGCCAGATCCGGGAAGTCCGCATGCACGCCGGGATCGTAGAAGATATCGCGGACCCAATCCTCGAGATCCTCCGAGGCGCTATTGCGCACCTTCAACTGACGTGTAACGGCGGCGCGATCTGCATCGAACTCCTCCTGCGAGAATGTCCCTCTGCGCAGCGCGTCGAGTTCACCCTCTATGACACCCTGCGCGAACTCGAACTCCTCCGGCTTGATCCCACCCGTTACGTGCAGGTAACCGGCACCACCACGCTTCACTATGCCCACGCTGATCCCGTACGTGGCTTTCCGGTCACCGAAACGCAGCTTGTCGTTCAGGCGCTTACTCATAAGCTGGCGGATAAAGACCAGCATAACCTCCTGGTCGGCCGAGAGCCCGTAGAACTTGAAGCGGTTGCTGTAGTAGACGTTTGACCTGTAACTCCAGAACATCGACTGGCGGTAGCGCCCCGGGTCGCGAGCCGCCGCTGCCGGTTCCGGCTCGGGACGTTCCGGCAGGGTGGCGAAGGTTCGGGCGACCCCGTCGAGCAACGCCCCGCGGTCGACGTCGCCCACGACCGTCAGCGTCATCTGGGATGGCACGTAGTAAGTGTCGTAGAAATCGAGCAGGTCGCCAGACGTGATGCGGTAGAGACTCCTGAATGGGTAGTAGTCGCGCGACCTCCAGGTCTCGAGCCCGAACTCTCGCTCCCAGAACCCGGGGATCCGGAGGAAGGGCGGATCGAGATAGTAGGCGGCGAGCCAATCGAACAGCTGGCGCGGACGTGCCCGGACCTCGAGAGCCACGGGCTCCCGTTGCCGCTCGACTACCTCGGGATCCATGGCGTGCGGTGCCAGGACCCGATGCAACCACTCCAACGCGTAGAGTGCGTGCTCCCTGCCGATGCGCACGTAGTAGAAGGTGCGATCCGGCGTCACCGACGCGTTGTAGACGCCACCGCGTTCCTCTATCTCGCGCCTGATCTCCTCCTCGGTCCGACCTGGCTGGTCGCTGAACACCATGTGCTCGGTGAAATGGGCCAGCTGTTCCTTTCCAAGCGGGTCGCGGTCGGAGCCGAACGGCAGAGCCACGCTGATCGATACGACAGGGTCGCTCGGCAGGCGCTTGTACCACAGCTTGAGCCCGTTGGCGAGGCGGTGGGTCTCGAAGCCGGCGAACGGGTCGGCGATTTCCTGTGAGTCGGTGGCAGCGGGCTGAGCGGCAAATGACAGTGCAGCCAGAAGACAGATAGGAATCATCGAGTCGACAACCTTCCCGAATCCAGATTCGATTCTCCAGCCCGCAACAGCGCGAACCGGAATAGCGGCGGACCAATCAGTTGATTGACCGCAATCATTGCGATGACGATCGCCGCCACCTCATCGCCTCCCCAACCGGCGAAGCGCTCGCGCACGATCGTCGCCAGCCCCAGAGTAACGCCGGCCTGGGCGATGAATCCCATCCAGGAGTATTGGCGGATCACCACCAGCTCTCGCGTTGCTGCCGCGGCCAGGTACGTGCTGAGATGCATCAGCACAGCGCGGACAAGGATGATCAAAATCCCCACTTTCCATACGACCGGGATGGCTCCTACGTCGAGGTCGGCTCCGGCTACCGCGAAGAAGAGGGCGTAGAGCGGGAGCGAGTTGGCCTCTAGCGCCCGGACGAACCGCGGTCCTTGGATCGAGAAGTTCTGAACCACGAAGCCGGCCGACATGCTCATCAGGATGTAGAACTCAGATTCCAGCCCAACGACCTCCGTCAGCTCCACGATGCCAAAGGCTGCGGCGAGGACGAAGAGAATAGGCTGAACAGCGATTTTTTTCAGGTACAGACCGATCAGCCAGCCGACGACGGCACCCGAAATCAAGGCGATGCCGATCCTCAAGCTGAGTTCGCTGACCTGGTGGAAATCGAAACCGCGCGCGGGCTCGATCAGTACTGCAGCCGCCGGGATGACGACCGCGATGAGCAGCAGAACGAGAACATCCTTGAGCACGCTGACCCCGAGCACTGTATCGGCGAGCGGGCCCCGGGCACGAAGTTCGGTCATCACGGCGATGACCGTAGCTGGCGAATTCGCCACCGCCACGAGCCCGAAGATAAGCGCGATGGCCAGGACGACGCGTTGTCCCTGGCCGGCCAGAGCAGGGAACAGCCCGCTGGCAAGAAAAACCGCAGCAGCCACCCCCACCAAAATCAGCGCGATCTGCAGAACGGTCGTGGTCAGTATGTTCGCCAACCGCTCACCGACGTGGCTGATCCGCAGCTCACCGCCCGCCTGCAGAGCGATCACGCTCAAGGCGACACCGTTGATCAGTCGAAAGCCCTGTACCGTGTCTTGCGGTAGAAGCTGAAGGACGTGAGGTCCGAAGAGGATGCCGATGGAAAGGTAGCCGGTGATCCGGGGCAGCTTCAACTCGCGGGCCAACTCACCGGCGACGAACGCCGCGAGCAAGAGGAACCCGAGGAGCATAGTGCTGCTCGCCAGACCCCCGAGTGGGCCCAGGGCTCGAAAGAGCGCCGCCAGTAGAGCGATGACCACCAGCGTCAGCAGGCGGCCGATTCGGCGAGCGCTGACTGAACCGAAGTCGAATGCCATGGCAGATGCAGAGACGGGATCAAGTCAGGAACGCGCGGAATCGTACTCGACTGGCCTGCCTTGGGCAAGCCGACCCACATCCCTCCCTTGACCTGCCGCTCCCGACACCCCAAGATCCAGGTGATTCCCCCTGCCGTAGTCTCACTCTCGAACAAGAAGCGAAGCGTGACGATGCGGAAACTCATCTTCTCGTCGCTGGCTGGCCTGCTGGTCTGCACTGCACTCGGCGGCTGCGCGGACTCCGAGAACGGAAACGGCGAGGTACCACCGATCCTCAAGGCCCAGTTTCAGACCCAGATGAAGACTATCCTCCACGACCTGCAGGCCGCCGAGGAGCAAGCTGCGGCGATCGAGGATCGCTACGTCGGCCTAGAAGAGCTGCGTGGCCGGTACTTCAATCGGCCGGTGCCGGAA
>JASFTI010000068.1:0-13014 GCA_050053635.1 Gemmatimonadales bacterium | reverse complement strand
GCCGAAAGTCGTACTCCTCGGCGAGCTTCAGAACACGCTGGATGTCGCGGCCGTAGTCGACAGCGAAGAAGGCGGGTGTGCCCCCACCCATCAGCGAGCGGACGACCTCCATATCGGCGTCCCAGCCTGGAGGCGGCAGGCCGGCGGGGTCACGATTGAAGGCCCGCAGGTGCGCCGCCTGGTGGCCGGCGTCCTCGAACATCTGGCGATAGAATGCGATCACCGAGAACAGCGCCGAGGGGTAGACGCCCGGCGCGCCCTGGAAGGTCATGAGGGGCCCGAGCGTGGGCTCGACCACCAGCCCGGCCGGGGTATCGGCGTCTGCCCGAAATACCAGTACCGTTCCGCGTCCGGGTATCAGGCGGCCTTCCGGCTGGATCGCCGCGGCGATAACGCCGCTCTTCCTCTGATCGTCCACATCGTCGCCGGTGGCAGTGAGATAGTCGACGACGCGGCGGTGTGGCATGAAGCTCTGCACGTGCCGCGGCGGGTTCCAGGAGGCGATCCCGCTGCGATCGACTTCGACCTCGGGAAACTCGTAGTCGGCCTCACCGTGGGCATCGAAGATCCCCGGGTAGACATAGAGCGTGTCGCCCTCCAGCAGCTTGGCGTCTGCCGGCACCCCGACTTCGGCACCCATGGCCTCGATTCGGCCGTTTCGAACCACCAGCGTGACGCCCGCAAGCGTGCTACCGTCGGCCTGCACTACCGTCACGCCCTGCAGCGCGTAGGCGGCCGGGGCCGGCGCGTCGTCGAACTGAGCCGATAGCTCGCCCGGCCACGCCAAGGCGCTGGCCAGCATTGCGAGCGGCCACAAGGAGATGCGCGATCGTATCATCGTGCTCGATCCTGTTGAGAGATTTTCTGGTGAGCGAAGTTGTGTAAGGTCGGCCCCGGCGATGGGGCTGTCAAGTCGAAACGGCTGTGAGCTCCGGAACAATCGGAGCGCCCGTAGTGTTTTCATGGCGACAAGGTACATGGCAACGATCGAAGCGTTTATCAGGGCGCAAGAAGGGGAGCCGGAATGCTAATCAGACGTCCCCCACACATCCCAGAGTCCGAGGTCACCGACGAGGGGCTCTACGTCAACCGCCGCCAGTTCATCAGGCGGGCCGCCGTAGCCGGGGCCGGTCTCGGGTTGGCGGCCACCGTATCTCCGCTCGCCGCCTGCGGCAGCGACGCGGGCGCGGGCCGATCAGCTATCGCGACGCAGGATGACGAGCTGACGCCGTACGACGTCGTGACGGGCTACAACAACTTCTACGAGTTCGGAACCGGCAAGGACGACCCGGCGAAGAACGCGCACACGCTGAAGACGCGGCCCTGGACAATCACGGTGGAAGGCGAGACCAACAAGCCGGGCGTCTACGATATCGAGGACCTGTTGCAGCGCTACCCGGCCGAGGAGCGGATCTACCGGCTGCGCTGCGTCGAAGCCTGGTCGATGGTGATACCGTGGCTGGGCTTCTCACTGGCCGATCTCATAAACGACCTGGAACCAACCTCCCGTGCCAAGTACGTCGAGTTCAGGACGCTCCACGACCCCGAGCAGATGCCCGGACAGCGCCGCGCGGTGCTCGACTGGCCGTACGTCGAGGGACTGAGGATGGACGAGGCGATGCACCCGCTGACCATCCTGTCGGTAGGTCTCTACGGCGAGATGCTACCCAACCAGAACGGCGCGCCGATCCGGCTGGTCGTGCCCTGGAAGTACGGTTTCAAGAGCATCAAGTCGATCGTGTCTTTGCGATTCACGCGCCAGATGCCTCGCACCAGCTGGGCGCTGGCGGCACCGAACGAGTACGGCTTCTACGCGAACGTGAACCCCGCGGTCGACCACCCGCGCTGGAGCCAAGCCCGCGAGCGGCGGCTAGGCGAGTTCAGGCGGCGCGAGACACTCACCTTCAACGGCTACGCCGACCAGGTCGCCCATCTCTACGAGGGTATGGACCTGCGGCGCAATTACTAGAGTGAACGGCGAACGGCGGAGGGCGCGGCGCTCGGTCGAGCGAAGCGTGCGTGTCAGCGTGTTCGTGCTGGCGCTCGTTCCCCTCGTGCGCATCGTCGTGGGGACGCTCACCGGCGGTCTGGGCGGCAACCCCATCGAGGAGCTGCTGCACCGCACCGGATGGTGGACGCTGACGTTCCTCATGTTGACGCTGAGCGTCACGCCGTTCCGCCGGATCACAGGCGTCGGCTGGTTGGTGAAGTTGCGGCGGATGCTCGGTCTCTTCGCCTTCTTTTACGCGATCTTGCACTTCTCAGTCTACATCGGGATCGACCAGTTCTTCGCCTGGGAGTACATCCTCGAGGACATCGGCGAGCGCCCCTATATCACCGTGGGGTTCACCGCGCTGCTCATCCTCGTACCGCTGGCCGCCACTTCGACCAAGCGGATGATCAAGCGGTTGGGCGGACAGCGCTGGAGGCGCTTGCACCGACTGGTCTACGTCGCCGCGGCGCTGGGCGTCCTCCACTTCCTCTGGCTGGTAAAGGCCGATATCCGCGAGCCGGTGATCTTCGGCGCGATTTTGGCGACACTGCTCGGCTACCGCCTCGTGGCGGGGCAATACAAGAAGTTGGCAAGTCTCAAGTGGTTCGCGAATTCTCGATTGTCGATCAGGGGAGCCGAGGAACAGGGGAGGTAGCTTGTCTAAGCCGAAGGTCCGTAAGAGCGACGCCGAGTGGCGGGAGTCGCTCACGCCCCAGCAGTACCGGATCACGCGTACGAAGCGCACGGAACGGGCGTTCAGCGGCGAATACCACGACTGCAAGGAGAGCGGCGTGTACCGCTGCGTCTGTTGCGGGAACGCGCTATTCGAGTCGGACGCCAAGTACGACTCGGGCACGGGCTGGCCCAGCTTCTACCGGCCGGCCTCGGCGGACGGCGTGGCCACCGAGCCCGACGACAGTATGGGAATGCGACGGACCGAGGTGCTATGCTCCGTCTGCGACGCGCACCTAGGTCACGTATTCGACGACGGGCCGCAGCCCACAGGTCAGCGCTACTGTATCAACTCGGCAGCACTAAAGCTTGATGCCGGCGAGTAGGAAAGGCGCCGCCTGACCGAGCGGCTTTCCCACCTTATCATTCTCACATCGCCACCCGACTCGCGCTTGATCGGTGCCGGGCTACATTACGCTCGAGGTCCGCTGCACCGGAGGACAAGATGGGCAAGTTCCGTAGGCGCCTGTTCCAGAACCTCCTCCTGCTCGCCGTAGCCACCATGCCCGGCACGATACCCGCCTGCGCCCTCATACGTAGCGGCGGCGGGGAGTGCGCGGGGATGGACGGCGTGTGCAGGCGTACTCGCGATTGCTGCCCTCCACTGTTCTGCAACGCAAGGCTGCCAGGCGAGCTCGGCACCTGTCAAGCGCAACTCCGTCCGCCGCCGAGGGGGCGGCCGGGAGCTTTCGAACGTGACACTCCGGCGCCTGCTCGAACTCTCCGGCAGGAGCCGTTCATGTGGGCCCCAGATTGGAGCGTGATGGGTGAGGCGAACGCGGGACGTGGGTGAATGGACGAGAGCAATCCCTCCGCGTTACTATGTCTCTGATAAGAATCGCCCAAGAGCGGCGTCCGGGTTCGCCAGCCACCAGCCGGGAGAGCGCCTCGATGCTGAAGCTCAAGGACCTGATGAACTCAGACGTGGTATCGGTTTCCCCCGATCTCACCCTGCGAGAGTTACTCGAGGTCTTCACCGAACAGGAGATGAGCGGCGCCCCGGTCGTGACCGGCAGCCAGGTCGTCGGGGTGATCTCGATGACCGACGTCTTCGACTTCCAGGAAGATAACGGCGGCATATCGCTGCGGCCGGGAGTGGATGAGCCGGACGGCCCGGGCAAGAAGCGGAGCGGCTCGCAGGATAGCTGGGATCCGACCGAGGAGGCGCTAGACTGGGCGCGGGCCGCACGCGAGCGCGACCTGGACCTGCTGGATCAGTACACGGTAGCGGACGTGATGACGCGCGAGGTTTTGAGCCAGCCGTCGAGCACGCCGGTAAGGAAGGCCGCCCGCCATATGCTGGGCTTGGGGATCAGCCGGATCCTGGTCATCGACAAAGGCGTCCTACAGGGAATCGTAACCACCACCGACATCGTACGCGCAGTCGCTGAGGGCAAACTCAAGGGCTGAGCCCGGCGGCCACAAGCGCGAACTGGAAGGGAAAACCGCGTGACTTTCACGACACCGAACTCCCTAAAAGCCGAGCAGCTGCGCAGAGCCTGCGACCCAGACGCACTGAAGTTCAAGACGACAGCCGAGCTGGAGCCGCTACGTGAGGCGATCGGTCAGGACCTGGCGATGCGCGCCGTGCGTTTCGGCCTCGAGGTCGAGCACCCCGGATACAACGTTTTCGCTATCGGGCTACCCGGCTCGGGCCGCACCACGATCATCCGCCAGCTGCTCGAGGACCGGGCCGAGGACGAGCCGACCCCCTCCGACTGGTGCTACGTGTACAATTTCGACCAATCGCGCGAGCCGCGTGCCGTAGCGCTGCCGGCCGGTCGCGGCCCCGAACTGCGCACCGACGTCGAGGGGCTGCTGGAAGAGTTGCAGGAGTCGCTGCCCAAAGCGCTGCAGACCGAGGAGGTCCGCAAGGAGCGCGACGCTATCGCCGAGCGCGTCAGCAATATCCAAAGGCAGCTTATCGAAGGGTTCCAGAAGGAAGTCGAGGATGAGCGCTACGTCGCCCTCGTCCAGACGCCGACCGGTTGGGTCGTCGCCCCGGCGCTCGGTAACGAGCCGCTGGACGAAAAGCAGTTCCAGACCCTGTCCGAGGACCAGCGCGAGGAAATCCTCGGCCGGCGGCGCGAGATGGAGAAGAAGTTCGCCGACGTCCAGCTCAAAGTGCGCGAGACGGAACGGGACGCCCGGCGCCTGCTCATCGAGCTGCAGCAGATGGTGGCCGAGGCCGAGGTGGAGAGCTGTGTGAAGGGCGTAAAAGCCCGTTGGGATGGGGTGCCCGACGCGATAGAGCACCTCGATCGCCTGGCTAAGGCGATCGTCGACAACGCCGGTCAGTTCGCCGACGGGGGCGACGAGTCGGAGTCGAGCTCCGAGACGCCGCCCAGCGACGAGGACCCACTAGCCAACTATCGGGTGAACGTCATCGTCTGCCACAAGCCCAATAGTGGTACCCCGGTGGTCCAGGAAGAGAATCCGACCTATCACAACCTGATCGGGCGAATCGAGCACCGAGTGGAATTCGGCACGATGATCGCCGACTTCGCCCAGATCACGGCCGGCGCGATTCACAAGGCCAACGGCGGTTACTTGATCCTCGAGGCCAACGACCTGCTTCGACAACCGATAGCTTGGGTCGCGCTGAAGAACGCACTCCGAACCCAGTCGATACGACTGGAAGAGATAATCGAGTACACGAGCCTGATCGCCACGACGACGCTCAAACCACAGCCGGTACCGCTGAAGGTCCGGGTCATCCTGCTGGGTGACCCGTACACCTATCAGCTCCTGCACGCTTACGACGAGGATTTCCGCGAGCTCTTTAAGGTGAAGGCGGATTTCAGCCCTTATATGGAAAGGGACGTCGAGGCGGAGCGCGGCTACGGCGAGTTCATCGCCGCGCGTGGAGAGGAAGAGTCGTTGCCGCCGTTCGACGCCTCAGCCGTCGCCCAGATCGCCGAGTTCGGCTCGCGTCTCGCCGGCCACCAGGACCGCCTATCGACGCAATTCGGCGCTATCGGCGATCTCGTCCGCGAGTCCGGATTCTTCGCCAAAGCCGATGGCCGGATGATCGTCACGGTGGACGACGTGCGGCAAGCGATCCGCGAGCGCGAGGTAAGGGTCAACCGTCCGGAGCGGGAGCTGCTCAACCTGATCGAGGAGGACACGCTCACCGTCGACCCCACCGGCGAAAAGGTCGGCCAACTGTACGGACTCGCCGTTTTGTCGGCAGGCGACCATGCGTTCGCGCGGCCGATCAAGGTGGAAGCAAGCACCTTCATGGGTACGAGCGGCGTGGTCGACATCGAGCGCGAGGTGCGGCTCGGCGGCCCGGTCCACAATAAGGGTGTGCTCGTGCTCTCCGGCTATCTCGGTGACCTCTTCGCGCAGGATCACCCGCTCATCATGTCCGCCAGCCTCTCGTTCGATCAGCTGTACGAGGAGGTGGAAGGGGACAGCGCGTCTGCGGCGGAGCTCTACACGCTCATCTCATCGATCGCCGAGGTACCGCTGCGTCAGGGCATAGCCATCACCGGTGCGCTCAACCAGAAGGGTGACATCCAACCGATAGGCGGCGTCACCACGAAAATCGAGGGCTTCTTCCGGGCCTGCAAGCGCCGCGGTTTGACCGGCAAACAGGGCGTGGTCATCCCGGCCCGCAACATGCCGAACCTGGTGCTCAACGACGAGGTCGTCGACGCTGTCCGCGAGGGCCAGTTCCACATCTGGCCGATAAGGCTGTTCGAGGAGGGGTGGGAGATCCTCGCCGGTATGCCGCCCGGCGAACGCGACGCCGATGGTCGCTTCCCGTCCGACTCGATCTATGGACGCGCCGCGACGCGACTGTCCAAGTGGGCGCGTGGCTGGCGCGACTTCGGCAAGCCGGTCCGGCAGGGACGCCGGCCCGAGCAGGAGGAGGCCGCTGTCAGCGAAGGCGCCGCGCAGACGCCGGACGAGGAAGAGGAAGAGCAGACCGAGCGAGGAGTGGAGGCATAGAGCGTGGCCGGTGCGAGTGGCCTGGGGGCGGCGCGCAAGAAGGCTGAGGAGCTGCGGGACGCGATCCGCCACCACGACTACCTCTACCACGTCCTCGACCGGCCGGAGATCTCCGACGCCGAGTACGACAAGCTCTACCGGGAACTGCGAGAGCTCGAGGAGGAGTTCCCCAGGCTCGTCACACCCGACTCGCCGACCCAGCGGGTGGGCGCCGAACCGCGGCCGGGGTTCAGCGAGGTCGAGCACCTGGCGCTGATGCTCAGCCTCGACTCGGGCGATGACGAGGCGGAGGCGCGCCGCTTCGACACACGCGTCCGCTCGGCACTCGGCGAGACAGCGGTCGAGTACGTCGCCGAACCGAAGCTCGACGGCCTGTCGCTGGAGTTGGTGTACGAGAGCGGCAGCCTGGTGCGGGCGGCGACCCGCGGCGACGGTCGCGTCGGCGAGGACGTGACGCCGAACGCCAGGACGATCGGTTCGCTACCACTCAAACTCAGAGACACGGAGCGAGGCGTACCGACGCTCCTGGCGCTGCGCGGCGAAGCGGTCATGCTGATCGACGAGTTCGAACACTTGAACGCTCGCCTCACTCAAGAGAACAAGCCGGTCTTCGCCAACCCGCGCAATGCCGCCGCCGGGTCGATGAGGCAGCTCGATCCGAGCGTGACGGCGGCGCGCCCGCTCGTCTTCTACGCCTACGGGGTCATGCGGGTCGACGGCCTCACGGTTGATACGCAGGCGGAAGTGCTGGACGCGCTGCTTGACTGGGGCTTCCGGATCACTAGAGAGACGAAGACCGGCTTGCAGATCGATGAAGCCATCGAGCTTCACCACGAACTCGAGCGGCGGCGCGACGAGCTGGTCTACGAGATCGACGGCGTAGTCATCAAGCTCGACGACCTGGCCGCGTGTGAACGGCTGGGCGTTACCGCCCATCATCCGCGCTGGGCCTTCGCCTACAAGTTCGAGCCGCGACGCGAGGTCTCCGAGATCCTCGATATCGTCGTGCAGGTCGGGCGCACCGGTAAGCTGACGCCGGTGGCGATGCTGCGGCCGGTCGATGTCGGCGGCGTCACCGTCTCCCGAGCATCGCTTCACAACCGCGAGGAAATAGAGCGCAAGGACGTCCGCGTGGGCGACAGGGTACGCATCCAGCGGGCCGGCGATGTCATCCCGCAGGTACTGGAGCGCATCGTCGACAGCGGAAGGAAGCGCGGCTCGAGATTCCGCATGCCGGAGACCTGCCCCGTCTGTCGAGCGGAGGTCGTGAGCCGTGGGCCGCTGAACTTCTGCACGAATGGACTTGCCTGCCCCGCCCAACTCAAGGCCCGAATCAAGCACTTCGCCTCCCGGGGGGCGCTCGACATCGAAGGGCTCGGCGAGCGTACCGTGGAACAGTTGCTCGAAGCGAACCTCGTGTCCAGCGTCGCCGATCTCCTGACTTTGCGAGAGGAAGACCTGCTAGCCCTGGAGGGTTTCGCCGACCTATCGGCGAGTAACCTGGTCGAGGCGATCCGTACATCGATCGAGGTAACGCTCGACCGCTTCCTCTACGCGCTCGGCATCCCCGAGGTGGGCGTTCAAACGGCCCGGGACCTGGCTCGACACCTCGGCTCGTTGGAGGCGGTACTGGACGCCGAGCGGGACGAGCTGGAAGCGGTCCCGGGTATTGGCCCGAAGGTAGCGGAGGCGGTCTCCGATTTCTTACAGAGCCCCGGCACACGCAAGACTATTGAAGAGCTGAGAGAGCGGGGACTGAAGCTGGCCGAGACCGAGGCGGCGGAAGCTACCGACTTCGCCGGCCTGACCTTCGTCTTCACCGGCGGCCTGGAATCGATGTCACGGGGCGACGCGCAGGATCTGGTCCGCTCGCTGGGGGGCCGGACATCGTCCAGCGTGAGCGCCAAGACCGATTACGTGGTAGCCGGTAGTGACCCGGGTAGCAAGTACGACAAGGCGAAACAACTTGGCGTCGCCGTCCTCTCGGAGGAAGAGTTCCTCGAGATGCTGCCGCGAGGGGCCCGCTGAAGTGGAGAACATCGATTACGCGCGGGTCTTCGAGGAGATCGCCGACCTGCTGGAGATCCAAGACGCCAACCCTTTCCGCATCCGCGCCTACCGAAACGGCGCCCGCACCATCGAGACGCTCTCGCAACCGTTGGAGTCGCTATTGGCTGACGAGGAGGCGCGACTCGAGGACCTTCCGGGCATCGGTAAGGACCTGGCCGCGAAGATCCGAGAGCTGTACGAAACCGGCACGGTCGAACGCTTGACGGAACTGCGCGCGGAGGTCCCCGCATCGCTCGTGCAGATCATGCACATCCCCGGCCTGGGTCCGAAGCGCGCGCGCCAGCTGTGGCAGGGTCTGGAGATCACCACTGTGGAAGAGCTGGAAGAGGCGGCGCGCGGCGGGGCGCTCGAAGGTCTGTCCGGTTTCGGGCCGACCCTGCAGAAGCGGATCCTCAAGGGCATCGATGAACTGAGAGCGCGGGGCGGCCGGTTCAAGCTCTCGGACGCCGACATCTATGTCGGCCCGCTGCTCGAGTATTTGAAGCAGGCGGAGGGCGTTGTCGATCTCGAGGTGGCGGGCAGTTACCGCCGCCGCTGTGAGACGGTAGGGGACATCGACATCCTGGGGACGACGTCCGGTGAATCACCGCTCATGGATCACTTCGTCGCCTATCGTGACGTCCAGGAGGTCCTGGCACACGGGGCGACGAAGAGCTCGATCCGCCTGAAGGGTGGCCTGCAGGTCGACCTGCGGCTCGTACCTCGGGAGAGTTACGGCGCGGCGATGACCTACTTCACCGGCTCGAAGGCCCACAACATCGTGATCCGCGGGATCAGCCGCGAGCGCGGTGTCAAGATCAACGAGTACGGCGTCTTCGAGGGCGAGCGGCTCGTGGGTGGAAAGACGGAGGAAGAGGTCTACGCCGCCATCGAGCTGCCGTGGATTCCGCCGGAACTGCGCGAAGACCGTGGCGAATTCGCTGCGGCACGCGGCGGCAGACTGCCAAAGCTCGTCGCCGTCGACGACATACGGGGCGACCTGCAGATGCACACGAAGTACAGCGACGGGAAGGGTAGCGTGGAGGAGATGGTCGAGGCATGCCGGGCACGCGGCTACGAGTACATGGCCATCACCGACCACAGCCCATCGCTGGCAATGACGGGAATCAAAGCGGAGGATTTCGCGAGACAGTACGCGGCGATCGATGAGCTTCAGGAAAGGCACGACGACATTCGGATCCTCAAGTCGGCGGAGGTCGATATTCTGGAAGACGGGACCCTGGACCTCGATGATGACATCCTCGCTATGATGGATCTCGTGGTGGTCGCCGTCCACTCGAAGTTCAACCTGAGCCGCGCCGAGATGACGAAGCGAATCACGCGGGCTATGCACCATCCGAAGGCGAACATCCTCGCCCACCCCACCGGCCGGCTGATCAATCGCCGCGAGCCCTACCCCGTGGATGTCGAAGAGTTGGTCGAGGTGGCGGCACAGCAGGGGCTGCTGCTCGAGCTCAACGCCCAGCCCGACCGACTGGACCTGCGCGATTTCCAGCTGCAGATGGCCCGTGAGACCGGTGTGAAGATCGTCATCAGCACGGACGCGCACCGGACGGCCGAACTCGAGTTCATGAGCTTCGGCGTTGACCAGGCACGCCGCGGCTGGCTGGAGCCGGGGGACGTTGCCAATACGTATCCGTTGAGCGAGTTTCTGGATCTGTTACGGAAGTAGAGGCGTTTTGGGAAGGTGGTCGGTAGTCGGTGATCGGTGGTCGGTAATTTCGAAGTCCCAACACCCTGTGGACTACCGACCAGCCGATTCACTGACTCCAGATTACCGACTACATTACCGACTACCGACTACCGATCACCGGCACAACGGAGGTGGAGTACCATGTCAGTCGCGCCGGAAGTCGAAAAGCTGCTGAAGGACGAGGGCGTGGACTACGAGGTGATCAAGCACCCTACGGCCTACACGGCAGCGGAGGAGGCGGCGGCCTCCCACATCTCCGGGTATGAGTGGGCTAAGACGGTCATCTTCTTCACGAAGAGTGACGAGCCGATCATGGCCGTCCTTGCCGCCTCGCATCACGTAAACGCCAAGCAGCTCGAGGAGCTCGTGGGATCGGGCAAGCTTCGGCTGGCGGCCGAGTCGGAGTTCTCCGGCCTCTACCCGAACTGCGAGCCCGGAGCCATGCCGCCGTTGGGCAACCTGTACGGGCATCGCGTGTACGTCGACGAGCGGCTGGCCGAGGACGAAACGATCGTCTTCAACGCCGGGAACCACACCGAGGCCGTCCGCCTACGCTATGCGGACTTCGAGAAACTGGCCAAGCCTGTGGTGGGCAGTTTCGGGGAGCCCTAAGCAGAAACCCGCGCTCTTTGCGGCGCGGGCTTCGAAGCGTGCGGCTGGCACTCAACGACGGTTCCACAGGCTGCGGCGGGGCGCGAGCGCTGAGTGCCGGCAAACTCTAGCTGGTCGTCTCCTCCTTCTTCTCGACGCGGGCTGTGTCACCCTCGCCGGAGCCGATCTTCGGTTCCTCATCCGTGCTCGTAAGCGACTTCTTGAACTCCCGGATACCCTTGCCCAGCGACTGACCGATCTCCGGCAAGCGGCGAGCACCGAACAGGAACATGAAGAGGACGGCGATGAGTATGACTTCTGTCCAACCCATGTTGCCAATGCCGATGGCAGCGACTGCAATGTACTGCATGTGATGGCCTTCTCTCGTTTTGAGCTTTCCAGCGGGTTGGCTCAGGCCAACCCGTACGGTCGCGGCGGTTCGCCGGACCAGCGCTTGCGACCCTCATCCAGCACGCCCGCCCTTTGAAGTGCCTCTTGACCCAGATGGCCCAGCAGTTCGTGCTCGCGAGCGAGGGTCTCGTGGGCCACGTCACGGGCTCTCTCCTCACCGGCCCAGGCGTCCTCGATCACTCGCCAGCCTATATCCCGGGCGATCTGCTCCAGCACGTAGGCGCTCACCAGGTTGTCGTCCAGATAGCCTGCGGGACCGAACTCTTCTTCGGGCATGGCATCATTGGTACCGACATAATACGCCAGAGCCGCGTTAACCATCGTGCGATGGCGCTGCTGGAGACGCGGATCCTGCGAGAGCACCATGAGCGTTGCTACGAAGATCGGTGCCCATCTCACGAACTTGCGGAAGACACCTCTATACTCCCCCGCGTTCTCCCTAACTACCTGGGTGAAATCCCGCACCGCGATCCCTCCCTTTTCGGCCCGGCGACCCTGCCGGCCGTTAACGCCCCCCGCCCACCGAGCGCTCACCCTCGCCTCGGTAAAAGATCCTCCAAATACGATCACCCACAACATCGCTAACATACAGCGCACCGTCCGGACCCACCAGCGGTACTACGGGTCGGCCCCAGACGCGGCCGCCGGCCGCCAGCCAACCGGTCGCGAAGTCCTCTACGCCGACGGGCCGTCCGCCCTCGACCCGCAGGCGCACGACCTTGAAGCCCGAGGGCGTCGGGTCACCGTCAGCCGACCCGCTGAGCGCCACAAACGCGTCGCCATAATATTCGGCCGGAAACAGATCAGCGGTATAGAAAGCGATACCACCCGGCGCTGAGTGGGCGGGAAAGCTCAAGACGGGGGGCGAAGTGACATCACAGCGCGTCGGGTCTCCGAACTCCGGGTTCGCGACACGGTGACCGTAGCAGTACGGCCAGCCATAGTGTCGACCGCGTCGGATCACGTTGAGCTCGTCCGGCGGCAAACGATCGCCCAGTCCGAGTCGGCCGAGATCGGTCGCCCACAACTCACCGGTCTGGGGATGGAAGGCGAGTCCACCGGCGGAACGCAGCCCCCACGCCCATGTCTCCTGCTCCCCACTCTGACCATCGATGCGGAGTACCACCGCCCGGCGTGGGTCGTCCTCGCGGCAGAGATTGCATGATGCGGGGATTGCAAGGTAGATGGCCCGGCCCGACGGCTCGATGAGCAAGGCGCTGCTCGACACCGCGTCGTTGGGTAGCGAATCGACGACCACCGTGTATTTGGAAGCGGAATCGGCCGCGAGATCGTGGACCCGGAGGACCCGGCCCATCTCCGCCACCCAAAGACCATCACCCGCCCAAGCGACTGCGCTCGGTCGATCGAGGTCCTCGATCGCCGTCGTCACCTCTTCGGCGCGACCGTCGCCGTCATCGTCGGCGAGCCGTACCACTCGGCCCGCAGAGGTGAGCGCCACGTACAGCTCCCCGTCGGGCCCGAACGCCATACCCCAGGGATCGACCAGCCCCTCGGCGTACACCTCGATTACAAACCCGGCCGGCACGTCGAGCTGCTCACCCGACTG
>JASFTI010000067.1:0-13017 GCA_050053635.1 Gemmatimonadales bacterium | reverse complement strand
GCGAGTACGGCCAGGCTGCGGCGCCTGAGCTCGGGGTGCAACCGCCTGGCGAGGCGGAGCGTGCAGAGCCGCTCGCCCTCCAACCGGCCACCGCCGGAACGGCGGAACTCGGAATCGAGGAAGCGCCAATCGAAGCCGACGTTGTGAGCGACGAAGACGGCGCCGCGCAATGTCTGCTTCAGCGGCTCGAGAAGGTCCCTGAACTTGGGGGCGTCGGCCACCATCTCCTCGGTGATGTTGGTCAGTGCCGTCACCGACGGGGGGATGGGCCGCTCGGGGTTAACCAGCGACTCGAAGCAATCGACCAGCTCGCCGTTTCGCATGCGAACGGCGGCGACCTCGGTCACCCGGTCGCCGCGGCCCGGCGAGCCGCCGGTACTCTCCACATCTACGACCACGAAATCGACGTCGCTCAGCGATAGCTCACCGTAGGAGGGCGGCTCCTCGGTCAGCACCCAGCGATCGCTGCGGATCTGGAAGCGTGGATCGGCGCCCAGTACCTCGCGCACCAAGGAGGCGGCCAGCTTGGGCGGCCCGTGGCGGATGTTGAAGATCCGCTCCGCCAGCGCCGGCGTCCGGGCCGGCCCAGACAACAAAAGGGATACAGCCCGGTCCCGGAGCAGAGGAAGATCGTCCCAGCGAACGCCCAGCGCGCCGTTCATGCGCCGGCTCCGCGTTGGTGACCCGCCCGACAGTGTCTGAGGTCCGGGGCGCTGAGAGCGCCGAGTGGCGGACGCGATCTGGGCGGGGCTGTCTGGGTCTGCGCCGGCACCGGGTTTCGCCGCGGCGGTTGGGATAGCGGCGCGGCACCCGGGTGGAGGCAAGCTGCCATTTGAAGCCAAAATAGGACCTCCTCAAGGGCGGCGCAAACCGACCCCCAGAGAGTCCCTCGGCTCGGGGCCCGAGGGCTCGGGGGCGTCCTTGCGCCCCGAATAGGAACCGAAGGAGCGCCCCGCACTACGCGGCTAGTTCGGCAGCCGAACCGGCTGCACCCTGAGAGAGGTCCACAATGCGATTGAACGCTCCCAAACAGATCACGTGGTTGGTCGCGGTTGTTTTCGGGGTGGTGGGACTGGTAGCATACTTCGTAACGATACCGGGGCTCTCGGCGAACGCCTTCTGGCTGGTCATGGAGGGCGGCTGCACGCAGAGAGGGACAGTCCTAAACAGGCAGCTGACGGGTAGCGTTGACAGCCAAGAGCGCGTTGCGGGTCTTCTCGCTGCTGGCCGCTGAAATCGGTCTCCCAGTATGTGCCGGTCCGGCCTTTTGCCAGCTGCCCTGGGAATACTATCAGCGTCGCAGCCTGACGGAGGTGATCTCGCAGCAGCGAGACTTGGTGCTGCGTACTTTCACCCGGGAACGCGACCAGCGGGTCTTTCTGGGCGGAAGCAGCTTCCCTTCTCTCCCCAATATCGAGTACCTCGACGCCGGCCGGCCCACGTCGGACCACCGCCTCGAGCTGATCAGGCTATGGATCGAGACATACGAGATTCCCGACGAGGCCCCGGAGGTCTACGCCAGCGAGCTGCTGTTTCGCGAAGGCGGCCAGGACCTATGGCTGCCGGTGCGGAGGGCGGTGATCGAGGAACTCGAGAGCGCTGCCGCTTCCGGCGACACCCTGACTCTCTACGTCGTGTGGGTTGGCGCGCTGCGGACGGGGGCGGATATTGATTGGGTCTTTCTGGTCTACGGATATGAGCCGGAGGCACCCTGACCGAGCGCCGAGGGGTTCGGCGGCGGTGACTCGGCGCCCATGCGAGGGACATCGAATGGCACGAAGAAGGAAGCGCCGCAAGCGCGACATCGAGAAGGACTACCCACGCCGGCAGTTTATCGCAAAGTTGAGACGACTGGCGGACTGCCTGGAAGATGAAGAGCGCTTCCGTATCCAAGTAGCGGGCGAGCGCATAGCGGTCCCGGCGTCGGCGACGATCAATATCGAGCACGAGCGCGGGCCGTCAGAAGAAGAGATCGAGTTCCAGCTCAAGTGGCCGCTGGAAGACAATTGACCCACCTACCAGAAGAGGGTACGTAATGCCGATCGAATTCACCTTGACACAGCACATAGCCAAAGCCCCCGATCGCGTGTTCGATGCGCTCACCGACCTGGAGAGCGCCGCCGATTGGATGCCCGGATTCGTGCGGATCGAGAAGCTGAGCCAGGGCGAGTTCGGCGTCGGAGCCGAATGGCGCGAGACCCGCAAGTTCTTCGGCAAGGAAGCGACCGAGCAGTTCGAAGTCACACGCTGCGAGTCGCCGAGCCAACTGTCGGTCCGCGTGGACGGCAGCAAGGGCTCCTCGAGGCGCGGCGAATATCTGTTCGACTACCGGCTGCAGCCGCAAGGCGCCGGCACCGAGGTCACCCTACACGGCTCGATCAGCGGGCTGGGCAAGTTCGGCTCGCTGGTGGGCCGGCTGTTCGTCGGCCAGTACAAGAAGGCCTGCGCCAACGACCTCCGGGCGCTAGCCGAGCATCTGGAGGGCTTTGGCTAGCCGCCCCGCCCCGCACCTATCGATTCCTATAGCGGACCCACCGATCAGATGACCGCCGAGGAGCTTAACCGCCGATTGAGGGACGAGCGTATCGTGCCCATGCCGGCGGCCGAGTGGGCCGCGCTGGCCGAGGTCTGCGAGGTCGTGGAGCGTCACGTAACGAGTGTAGCCGGGGAACTGCTGATCGTGCGGTGCGAGTCCGGTCTGGCGGCGGTGGAGCGGCCGGCGCCGGGTGAGCGGGTGGTGCGGCGGCTGTCGGGCGGCGATGAGGCGCGGGATTTCGTGGCGGGTCGGCTCGAGGCCTACGAGCGCATGTGGGACGGGTGTGGCTGCAAGATCGACTACTACAAATAACAAGCGAGCGCGGGAGGGTGCCGTGAATCGTGCGTCCAGCGATTGGTATGCGGACGAGGATCTCTGGATCGAGACGTACTCGTACATGTTCCCGGAGACTCGAGTGGCGGCCGCGGTCGAGGAAGTCGACAAGATCGTCGATCTCACACGGTGCAACTCGGGCGCGGTTTTGGATTTGTGCTGTGGGCCGGGGCGACATTCGATCCCCTTCGCCAGGCGTGGGTTCGCGGTTACCGCCGTTGACCGAACGCGCTACTTGTTGGACCGAGCACGAGTTTTAGCGGACGAGCAGCAGGTCGCTGTCGAGTTCGTGGAGGAGGACATGCGACGGTTCGTTCGGCCGGAGACGTTCGATCTCGCCCTCAGCATGCTGACCTCGTTCGGATATTTCGACGATCCTGCCGAAAACCAGCAGGTGCTGGAGAACGTCTGCACGAGTCTGAAGCGCGGCGGTGTTCTCGTACTGGACACGATGGGCAAGGAGATCATCGCGCGGATCTTCGAGGCGACGGCATCAGACGAATTAGAGGGCGGAGCGTTGCTCTTTCAGCGGCGCTCTGTGACGGACGATTGGTCGCGGATGGAGAACGAGTGGTACGTCATCAGGGACGGTATGGTGCGGTCATTCCGACTACGTCACTGGATCTACTCGGGCCGGGAACTGCGCGAGATGCTGGCAGCTGCCGGCTTCTCCAGCATCGACATCTACGGCGGTCTGGACGGGAGTCCGTACGACTCCGACGCGAGTCGGATGGTAGGGGTGGCAAGGAAAGGTGTAGACGCCTGATAGGGCAGAGGTAGGAAGTGATGAATACGAAGCGTCTCTCGATTCTACTGGTTCCCGGCCTGCTTCTGTCGGTCAACAACTGCTCGAGATCGTGTCGGCCGATGTCCTTCATGGAGTTGCTGGGCCTGGATCTTCCCCGAAGAGGTTGGGGGAGTGTGGCAACGTGACGGGAGCCCGGGCTCGGCGTTCGCGCCGCGCGGTTACATCCATGCGGTCTACGACAAGAAAGACGAGTTCTGCCTGTTCAAGGTCTGGGTGATCGATCGGTGCGACCCTGCCAACGCCGAGGAGTGGCTGACCAGGCTGCGGGCCGGAGAGCATACCGCCGAGTCGGTGGCGCCCTTCCCGCCCGACGTAGCGGAAAGCAGGGACTACTACGCCGGCTTCTATAGGAGGGGCCGGCCAGTATCAGGAACACGCCATTGTACGAGCGGGTGGAGAACGGGGAATCCGGTTATATCGTTTACGCAGTGTATTTCACCTGGGGCAGATACGTGTTCGGTGGGGAGAACACGCTAGGGAGCGCGCCGGCTCGGCGGGGCAGTAGCCGGCATGCAGGCGCCGGCGAAGCTGGTGGACTAGCAGGTCACTAACAGCGAGGGAACTTTGCGCTGGGGAGGCGCCGGGGGTTCCCCGGAGCGTGACTCGCGAGCGACGAAGGGCAGTGCCACTCCCTCGAGCCGAGCACGCGAGCGGTGAAGCGAGGGGAGCCCCGCGCCGACCCAAGTCCACGGACCCTCTTCGGCGACGTGCTAAGCCGCCCCAGCAAGGGCGTCGCCGAGGCGAATGTAGTCGGGGACGGACAGCGCGTCCGGCCTCGTGGCCGGGTCGATGCCAAGAGTTTCGAGGATTGCAGCCACCGCCTCGCCGGAGAGCGAGAATTCCGGCGCCTGCCTGAGCACCTTCTGCAACTGTTTTCGCCTGCGCTGGAAGGCGGCGCGGGTGAGCGTGCGCAGCGCGGCCTCCTGTTCGAGAGTCAGGGGCGGCGGCGATTGAGGCACGATGCGAACGCACATCGAATCGACCTTCGGGCGCGGTTGGAAGGCGGCCCGGTTGATCGTGAAGAGCGGCTCGACCCGGGCCACCGCCTGAACGCCTACGGTAAGCGCGCCGTACTCCTTGCTGCCGGGCTTCGCCGCCAACCGCCGGGCTACCTCTTTCTGCACCGTCAGCACGATAAGAACCGGCCGCGGACGCTGATCCAAGAGGTGGAAGATGATCGGGGTGGTGATGCCATACGGTATGTTGCCGATCACCTTGAGCGGCAGGTCGCCGACGATCTCGGGGATCGAGAGGTCGAGCGCGTCACCGTGGATAACCTCGACGTCATCCCTCGACTCGTAGGACTGCTGCAACTCGGCGGCCAGTTCATCGTCAAGTTCGATTACCGTCAGATGTCCGACAGCGAGCGCCAAGTGCTGGGTGAGGGCGCCCTGGCCGGGCCCGATCTCCAGCACGCGATCCTCGGGCTGCGGATCGATGAACGAGATGATCTTCCGCTGTAGGCTAGGATCGACGAGGAAGTTCTGGCTCAGCGACTTCTTCGCCCTGCGACCACCTCTGCTCACCTAGACCTCTCGAGCCGCAAGACGAACGCGGTCTGATCGTCAGGCGCCTCTCCGCCCTGCTCCTGGCGAGCCTCGAAGATGGCGTCGACGATCTGGAACGCGCTCGCCTCGCGGTGCGCCTCGATCGCTTGAAGCACCGCACTCTCGGTGGTACGCAGCGACGGATTCGTCAGGCCATCGGTGAACAGGCAGAGCAGATCGCCGGGCTCCCAGGGTACGGAGGCTTCGTCGTACCCGCCGAAATCGGCGATGCCGAGTGGAGGACTGGTAGCCTTGAGCCGCTGCCCCGGCCCCTCGCCATGAAATCGGAAGGCGTGGGCGTGGCCGGCGTTGGCATAGGTCAGCGTCTTGAGCGCCGGATCGATCACGCCGTAGAACACCGTCATGAACATCTCGGTGCTCTCGAGCTTCTGGATCAACGCGCCGTGGATCGCCCTCAACAGATCGCCCGGCGAGTTGGTCTCGCGGGCGTAAATACCCATCACGCTCAGCGAGAGCGCCATGATCAGCGAGGCGCCGAACCCATGCGACGTGACATCGCCCAGCATCGCCCCGATCTTGCCGTCGGGCAGCTTGAACAGCTGATAGAAATCACCACCGACCGGCCGGGCAGGGACACAACGGGCAGCGACGTCGGCAACCTCATCGAACTGGCCCAGGTCGGGCAACAGCTTCATCTGCAAATCGTAGGCAAGCTCCAGCTCGCCGATCACGCGCTCGCGGGACAGGATTTCCTCGAGCAATCGCAGGTTCTCCAGCGAATTCCCGATCTGCCGCGCCAGAGTCATCAGCAAGCGTGCCTCGCCGAAACCGGACACGAGAGCGCCCGAGCGGCGACCGACCAGGTTGAGCACACCGACCGGACGCCTGTTGCCTTCCGGACTCGTGTAGGTGACCGGGACGGCGACCCAGGGCTCGGGCCGCTCGCCGAAGCGGGCGACCAGCTCGGGCGGCAGGGCGTCGAGCTCGTCCAGCCGCACCGTCTTGTTCTCGCGGAAGGCGAATGCCGAGACGGATACGGGCGACGAGATGGAGACGCGGTTGACCGGGCGGCGTGACGGTCCTTCGGAGGCGGCGAGCACGAGCGACTCGCTCTCCGGCTCATAGATCCAGAGTGAGGCGCGCTCGGCGCCGGTGACTCGGAGCACGCCCTTGAGGATCTGGGAGGTCGCGTCCTCCAATCTGTTGACGGCGCCCAGCGTCTCGGTGATGCTGTGGAGCAGTTCGATCTCCTCCTGGCGCTCGGACAGCTCTCTACGGCTCTCGGCGAGACGCATCTCGTAGGAGAGCGCCTGGTCGAGGAGGTCGCGGGTGAACTCGGCCCAACGCTCGGAGCACTCGTCGTCGGCGGGCCGTACTTGGACGGCGTATCTGATGCCCGGGGTGCGCAGCCAGTGGAGGACACCATCCGGTTCGGCGAACGTCTGGTCCTCGGGAGCGATGTGCTCGAGGGAGCCCTCGAGGTTCTCGGCCCAGAGGTGGAGATCGGCGTCGGTGCCGAGGCGCACGCGCTCGACCAGGCCGATCAATGCTTCGGCATCGCTGCTCACCGGATGGATCGATTCGCCGACGACCGTGGCCTCCCAATCGCTGTTGAGGGTGACGGTGACGGAATTACCGATCTCGTTGAAGGCGACGTCATCGGCGAGCTGTGTGAGCAAGAAGAGCCCGCGGCCACCGGACGCCTCAATCGCCTCGATTCTTGTCGGATCGGGCAGGCGGCTATGATCGAAGCCAGGTCCTTCGTCGGTTACCTGCACCTTGCACGTCCAGGCGTCAACGTTGGCCCGCAGCCTGACCAGTTTGCTGCGGTCGCCCCGATTGCCGTACTGGATCGCGTTGGAGAGCGCTTCGGAGAGTGCGATGCGCAGGTTGACCAGCTTGCGCGGCCCGTAGCTGCGATAATCGCGGCAGCAACCGGCGAGCAACCTGACGACGTGCTCGATGATGGTGAGATCGGAGGGTAGCTCGAGGTTGATCTCGTTGGACATGAAGCGATCGAGCTCGCCGGGCTTGACTCCCAGCGGCCGACCGATGCCCTCGAGCTTTCTACCGAGCTGCTCGGAAGTGACGGGCAGTGAGAGGCAGTCGTGACAGCCGGCCTTCAAAGCGTAGGTAACGTCGCGAATGTTCGAGTCGTCGGGGTCGGCGACGGCCCAGAGAGTCGAGCGTGGGAAGAGCTGAGCCAGCGAAGTCCACTGCTCTACCGTGGGCCTGAGAGCTATGTCAGTGAGGACGAGAGCCGGGCGAGCGTCGGCGTGGGCCTCGATGTGATCCAGGGCCGAGATCACGGAGGCAGCGAACCCCAGACCTTCCACCGCCTTCGTCAACTCCGTAGCCAGGTCGGGCTGCTGAGTGACGATGAGGGCGGAACCGCTTCCTGCCTGCCGCCCGTGCATGATCGGATCAGAAATTCTCGAGTGCCTGATCCCGGGAATCGGCGATGAGGAACAGGGTGTCCAGCTTCGTCAGCTCGAAGAGCGTACGGAGGTCTTCGTTCAGATTGGACAGCCGCATCTCACCGCCCCGCTCGCGGATCTTCTTCGAGAGGCTGACGAGGACGCCGAGTCCCGAGGAGTCGATGTACGCCGTGTCGCTGAAGTCGATGAGGAACTTTCGCGAACCTTCGTCCAGCAGGCCGAGCACGTTGTCCTTGAGCTCCTGGCGGTTGCCGACGATCAGCTGGCCCGTCACCTCGACGATTGTGATGTCGCTTTGGCGTTGTATTTCGAAATTCATTGCACCTCCCGCTTGTTGAGATTTCGTGAATCCATGGCTACTTGAGTACTAGGTCAATAGACTACTCGACTTAGTAGTCAGTTGCTCGAGTAGTCAATTAGTCATGGATTGCCGAATTCCCCTCATATACTAGCCGCACAGGCTGCTCGGCGCGGCCTTCGCCATCAGGGCCGTGACATAAGCCACTGCCGCTATCGCTTCCGGGTCCGCCCCCCTCGACAGGTCGTTGTACGGCTTGGCCAGGCCGTGGAGGATGGGCCCTATGGCGGTGGCACCGGCCAGCCGCTCGACCAGCTTATAGGCGATGTTGCCGGCCCCCAGGTCTGGAAAGATAAGCACGTTCGCGTGACCGGCGACAGGACTGTCGGGTGCCTTCTGCTGGCCGACGTGGCGGATGAGGGCGGCATCGGCCTGCAGCTCGCCGTCGGCGGCCACCTGGGGACAGAGTTGGCGAAAGAGCTCGTGGGCGCGCCGCATCTTGTTGACCGCGGTGCTCTCGGCGCTGCCCAGCGTCGAGAAGGACAGGAAGGCGATTCGCGGCTCGTCGCCGACGATCGCCCGCCGCATGATCGCCGTCTGCCGGGCGATCTCCATGAGCTGCTGGGCATCGGGATCGGGGACGACGCCGGCGTCGGCGAAGGTCAGGACCTCGTGCTCGGGCGTCCCGCGAAATGACGGGACCACCATATAGAAGGCGCCGGTCACCATCTTCGCCTCGGGCGCCATCCCGACGGTGTGCAGCGCCGCGCGGATCACATCGGCGGTAGCGTTCGCCGCTCCAGCGACGGCACCGTCGGCGTCACCGGCCCGGACCATCAGCCCTGCGAAGGTAAGCGGGTCGGCCGCCCGTCGGCGCGCCGTCTCCGCCGTCAGCGCCTTCTTGGCCTGGATCTGACGGTAGAGCTCGGCGTAGCGGTCGAGCTGCGGATCGTCAGCGGGGCAACGTAGCGGACCGTCCCAGTCCGGCGGGCCGTCGATCGAGGCGGAGGGCAGCAGAAGGATGGGCTCGAGATGGTCGCGCTCCCGCAGTCGCAGCGCCGCCTCGCGAACGCGCTCATCGTGGCCCTCGACGAGCACGACTCGGCCGCCGGATTCGGCGGCACGATCAGCGAGCTTCTGGAGAAACACCATGGGGACTAGCGGCCGATTCTCTCCTCGAGCTGTCGCAGAACGGGCGCCGAGACGAAGCGCGAAACGTCGCCCCCCAGGGAGGCGACCTCGCGAACCAGTGAGGCGCTGAGGAACGTGTACTTACCGGCCGGCGCCATGAACACCATCTCGAGATCCGGCCAGAGGCTGCGGTTCATCAGCGCCATCTGGAACTCGTACTCGAAGTCGCTCACGGCGCGCAGGCCTCGTACGACGATCTGCGCATCGATCCTCTTGCAGAAATCGACGAGCAGGCCTGAGAAGTCGGTCACCTCGACGCGCGGCTCATCGGCGAAGCATTCCTCGATCATCGCCACTCGATCTTCGACGGAAAAGAGCCGGTCCTTCTGTTGCGTCGCCGTTCTGGCCACAGCGATGATCAGCTTGTCGGCAAACCTGAGGCAGCGACGCGCGATGTCCTCGTGTCCCAAGGTCAGCGGGTCGAACGAGCCCGGGTAAACGACGACCCTCGGTTCGGCCATGTTCATTCCTCCTCCAGATCGCCGGCGCTAATGAAGGTGACGGCGGTGTCACCGTAGCGTCGCTCGACGGCGCCGGCCGGCGAGCGGGGCGCGTCATCGATTCCGTGTTCCAGCGATAGGATGCGGGCGAAGCGGCTCCGCCGGTACACTTCCACCAGTCGCTGGGCCAGGCCCTTGCCGTAAGGCGGATCGGCGAGGGCGATGTCGAAGGTGCCGGGCGCCAGGCCGTCAAGGTAGGCGAAGACGTCGGCGACCACGATAGTAACCATATCCTGCGCTTCCAGCGCGGCGACGTTGGCCTGCAGGCACTTCAGTACGCGACCGCCCCGCTCGACCAGTGTGGCGTGGCGTGCGCCACGCGAGAGCGCCTCGAGACCGAGGGCGCCGGTTCCCGCGAACAGGTCGAGGACGTTGGCGCCGTCGAGCTCCTGGCCCAGCACGTTCATCCAGGCCTCGCGGACGCGCTCGGAGGTCGGCCGTATAGAGCGGCCGCGTGGCACCTTCAAGCGGCGGCGGCCCCAGCGCCCGGCTACGATTCGGAGCTCGCCCAAGCCGCCTCACTCGGCCGGACGTCGAGCACCTGGGCCTGAACGTACTCGACCCCCTGCCACTCACGCACGCCGACCTGGAAGGCGAGGTCGACGCGGGACGACTCGCGGAGCCACTCGAGTTCGGCGGCCTGGCCGAAGGCGATAGCCTCGGGCGTCGCGCCGTCGCCCACATCGATCCGCAAGCGCAGGTGTTCCTGACCGACGATCTCCGCTGCTCCACGCAGAGTGACGTCGCGGGCCAAGAAGACCGGTCTGGGGTTCCCCTGGCCATAGGGCCCGAAGTGTGCCAGGAAGCGCCAGAGCTCGGCGGAGACCTCGCTCATGGCGAGCTCGTGGTCGATCCGGATCGTCGGCAGCAGATCCTGCGGCGTCAGCCGCTCGTGGGCCACGGCGTTCAGCGAATCGCGGAAGGCTTCGATCTTTTCGGCCCGGATCTGTACTCCGGCGGCGGCGCGGTGGCCGCCGAACTGCAGGAGATGCGACTGGCACGCCTGTAGAGCATCGTAGAGATGGAAGCCGGGTATCGAGCGTCCGGAGCCGCGACCGCTGTCGCCGTCGAGGGCGATGAGCACCGTGGGACGATAGTACTGCTCGACGATTCGCGAGGCGACGATCCCGATCACCCCGGGATGCCAATGCTGGGAAGCGAGCACGATGGCGCGCTGGGATTCCGGGTCGAAGCTCTCCTCGAGTATCGCCATCGCCTCGTCGAGAGTGGCACGGTCCACCTCGCGGCGCAGGCGGTTCTCCGCTTCCACGACGTCAGCGATGGCCGCCGCCTCGCTCTCATCTTCCGTTAACAATAGCCTGACACCTCGCATCGCTTCGCCCATGCGACCGACGGCGTTGATGCGCGGCCCGACGACGAAGGCGATCTGGCCGGCGTTGATCGGGCGCTCGGCTTTGAGGCCGGCCACGCGGAGCAGTGCCCGGAGCCCGGGGTTGGGCGTCTTCTGCAGTACCTTGAGCCCAAAGCGGGCGAGGATCCGGTTCTCACCGGTGAGGGGCACGAGGTCGGCGATGGTCGGGAGGGCAACGAGATCGAGGTATTTGTAGAGGTCACGGACGACGTACCCGCGTCGCTCGAACAGCGCCTGGAGCAACTTGAAGACGACGCCGGCCCCGCAGAGCACCTTCTCGGGATAGGCGCTATCGTCGCGGTGCGGGTTGAGCACGGCGACGGCGGGCGGCAGCTGGGCAGGCGGCGTGTGGTGGTCCGATACGACGACGTCGATCCCGGCGTCGCCGGCGGCGGCCACAGTCTGGTGCGCTGCGATCCCGCAATCGCAAGTCAGTACGAGTTTGCACTTGTGCTGCAGCGCGGCAGCGAGGCCGGCGGGCCCGAAGTCGTAGCCGTGCTCGAGGCGGTTGGGAACGAACGGCTCGACGCGTGCGCCGAGCTCGCGGAGCGCCCGGGTCAGCAGGGCCGTGCCGCAGACGCCATCGACGTCGTAATCGCCGTGGACGAGGATCGGCTCCCCGTCATCGATCGCCGACGCGATGCGATCGACCGCTGTCTCCATATCGGGCAACGTCCAGGGGTCATGGAGGCTATCGAGCTGCGGTCGCAGGAAGGCTTTCGCCGCGGTCGCATCGACGTAGCCGCGGCGCACCAGGATGGCGGCGATCGCTTGGGGCAACTGGAGCTGAGCGACGAGCGCCGCAACTGTCGCGGGCTCGACGGGCTTGGGCTGGCCGAGAATCGACTTCACCACACCACCCCCTCCTCATCCACTATGATAGCAAGCCGTACCGACACCACTACCCCCCATATCCACTACGGCGCGCGCTTCATTTCTGCGGGGTAGAGGATGACGCCGCAGCCCTCGCAGCATACGATCACCGCCAACCCCTTGATCTGCATCTCCTGCTGGATGGTCACCGAGGTGAAGCAGTTGCCGCACACGCCCTCACCGGTAAGCGGTGCGACGGCTACTTCCTGGCGTCCACTGCGGATATGGTCGTAGAGCGCCAACACGCCCGAATCGAGTCGAATCGCGATATTCTCGCGGCGGTCGCGCTTGATGGCCAACTGCTGCTCGATGTTGGCACGGCGTCTCTCGACCTCCTCGCCCAGCGGCGCGACTTCGGCTTCGGCGACCTCGAACTCGTCCTGCAAGGCCTTGCGTCGGCCCTCGAGGTCCTCAACGGCCTGGAGCTTATCGAGCACCTGGTCTTCGAGCTTGCGGATCTCCTGTTTGAGGAGATCGAACTCCAAGCTCGCCGCGCTGTACTGCTTCTCGGTCTTCACCTGGTTTACTTTGGAGCGCAGTCGGTCCAGCTGATCGCGCTTCGCATCGACGGTGTGTTCAGCAGTCCGTGCGTCGGTCCGCCAGCGCAGAAGCTCGGCGTCGATCCTTTCAAGCTCGGCCTTGAGGTTGGCGGCGTTTTCCACCGCGGTGAGCAGACCTTCCTCATCGCGTTTTAGCTCGCCCTGCAGAAAGGAGATCTCCTGGTCGAAGGCGTGAAGTCGTAGCAGCTGCTGGAGTAGTGGTTCCTGGCTCGAATCCGACATAAGCTCCGATCGCTGATCGTTTGGCTTACTGGCCTCTAAAGAATCCGCGGCCCGGCAGGCGGCTGCCCAACGCCGCCAACTCCTGCCGGACCTTCTTGATTTCGGTCGCCAGCTCGACCGCTGCGCCGGTGTCGGCCACGAGCACCTCGGTCATCAAGTCGGCGAGTCGTTTCTCGAGCGCCCGCGCTCGCAGGCGGGCGATGGCATCTTCGAGCACCGCCTCCGGATGGGTGAGCTCTTCCGGATCGGCGACTATCTCGCGTATCCGCTCGTAGAGCGCCGGCGGCAGATCTTCCGCCCAGCTCAGATCGTCGCCTCCGTCGCGCGTTTCCGGCGGCGCCGTCTCGGCGGCTCTGACCAGAGCGTCATAGATCTCTC
>JASFTI010000066.1:0-13092 GCA_050053635.1 Gemmatimonadales bacterium | reverse complement strand
GCGACGCAGGCTACGAGCGCTGGTCCGGCCACAGTTGGCCCAGCGACTCGGCCGAGTCGAACGTCGACGGCGGTGCGGCGCCCAGCGCGCTGGATGCGGATGAGCCCGTGCCGCCGGCGTTCTGGGGCCGCCGCAGCGGTCTCCACTGCCTAGATCGGGTAGTGGCGGAGGTCTGGGCCTCCGGCTACAGCCATCACATCACACGGCTGATGGTGCTGGCCAACATCGCCACTCTACTCGATGTGAGACCGCGCGAGCTCGCCGACTGGTTCTGGGTTGCTTACACCGACGCTTACGATTGGGTGGTCGAACCCAACGTGTTGGCCATGGGCAGCTTCGCCGTCGGTGAGTTGATGACGACAAAGCCCTACGTGTCGGGCGCCGCATACATCAATCGCATGAGCGACTACTGTGCCAGCTGCTCTTTCGACCCGAAGCGCGATTGCCCACTCACCGCCCTATACTGGTCGTTCCTCGCTCGCCACGAGCGGAGGTTGGCGGACAACCACCGGTTGCGTCTCCCGTTGGCGTCGCTAAGACGGCGCTCCACCGAGCTGCGGCGTAACGATACGGCCGTGTTCAGCTGGGTGAGGGAGGTGCTCTCCGCCGGCGGTGAGCTGCAGCCGGACGAGCGGCCGGCAGGCTGACAGATGGCGGACGGTCGAAGAGGGCCATCGCTCAGGCGACTCTAGCAACGTCACCCGACTCTGCCGATCCCACGGCTTGGACTATCCCGCGCAGCATACCGCTGAACACGAGCTTGTGGATAGGATAGAGTGAGTACCAGTAGACGAGGCCGACCAGACCGAGGGGATCGAATATCGCTGTCTGTCGCACGGTGGAACCGTGCTCGCCGCCACGGACCTCGAACTGCAGCCAGGCACGGCCCGGTAGTTTCATTTCCGCATACAAGTTCAGCAGCGCGTTCGGTTCGTAGTTTTCAACGCGCCAGAAGTCCAGCGTATCACCCGGCACCAGCTGCTCGGGGTCACGCCGCCCGCGCCGCACACCGACCCCTCCGGCCAGCAGATCGATGAAGCCCCGCAGCTGCCACAGCGGATCGGCGAAATACCATCCGACACGACCGCCTATCCTGCGAATCGGCCGGAAGGCCTCGGCGGGCGCGACGGGTACCGAAGCAGTGCGAGAGTCGACGATACGCGAGCCGAACTTGGCGCCGCCCCAACTGCTTGTTGCGCCCGAGGAGAGCGCATCGGACCAGCGGGTCTCGGCAATCTCGCGATCTTCGTTCCTTAGCGCGCGCTCGATCGCCTCGCTGATGCCGCGTGGCCGCACATCGAATGCGACCACGGCCGCCTCGTCCTTGACGACCGTCGCGTTCCTCACGCTCTCGACCAACTCGCGGCCTACTCGCGCATACAGCGGCGTCACCAGACCCAGCCAGAGACTCGAAAGCCGCGGACTCAACACCGGCACACGGATCATCAGACGCTTGAGTCCGCGCTGGCGCGCATACTCTTTCATGATCTCCATGTACGAGACACGATCGGCTCCGCCGATCTCGTAGATCGCACTACCTTCAACCTCCGCGTCTAACGCGGCTACCAGGTAAGAGACCAGATCCTCGATCGCCAGCGGCTGGGCCCGCTCGCTGACCCAGCGCGGTGTAACCATGACCGGCAGCTTCTCCACCAGAGCCCGAATCATCTCGAACGACAGACTGCCCGAGCCGATTATGATCGACGCCCGAAACTCGGTCGTCAATACACCGGACTCACGCAGCACGCGGCCCACCTCGTGCCGACTGCGCAGATGCCTCGATAGGCCCGGCTCACGACCCAAACCGCCCAGGTAGACGATCCTGCCAACCCCGGACTCGCGGGCAGCCGTCGCGAAGTTCAGCGCCGCCCTTCGATCCTCTTCCTCGAAATCGCCTCGCGAGCCCATCGAGTGGACCATGTAATAGGCGACGTCCACACCGCGCAGCGCCCCTCGCAACGAGTCGATCTCCAGCACGTCGCCCTGCACGACTTCCGTCGACCGATCGACCCGGGGGCGCAGGAACTGCGGCCGTCGAGCCAGGCAACGAACTCGCTCGCCTCGCCCCTCCAATACCTTGAGCAAGCGGCCTCCTACATAACCACTGGCACCGGTCAACAAGACTCTCCGCCGGCCGGCGGAACGATCACTCATCTCTGCTCCTGGCTAATCTGCTGGGGGCCCGTCACGGCCATGTCAGGCCGGCGAGCTGCCAGCGCGCCTATTGTCCATTTGTTGTCAAGATATATACCCCTCAATGCTGCGCCTGTCAACCCCAGCGAAGGCTAAAATCTTGACAATGGCTAGACAAGAGGCTAACCTGTCGACTCTGGGTTGCAGCGCGCTGCCGAGGCGCTGGCCACGGCGACAGAAGAAGAGGGCGAGATGAGCGATTGGCCGAAGCCGGTAGTGGTGCTGAGCCGCTGCCTGGAATTGGAGCCCGTACGTTACAACGGGCAGGTGATTCCCTACGACTTCGTGCGGGAGTTGGAACCGTGGGTGAGCTACGTACCGGTGTGCCCGGAGGTGGAGATCGGGCTGGGCGTCCCACGAGACCCGATCCGAATAGTGGAGGTAGACGGCGAGGCGCGGCTACTACAGCCGGACACAGGTCGGGATGTGAGCGAGGCGATGCGCGAGTTCGGCGATTCGTTCCTGGGGTCGTTGGGGGAAGTTGACGGCTTTCTGCTGAAGAACCGCTCGCCGTCGTGCGGGCTGAGCGACGTGAAGATTTTCCAGGGGCTGGAGAAGTCGGCGTCGTCGCGGCGGGACTCGGGCTTCTTTGGTGGGGCGATTCTCGAGCGCTACCCCGGGCTGGCAATAGAGGACGAGGGGCGGTTGCGGAACTATCGCATTCGCGACCACTTCCTGACCAAGCTGTTCGCACTGGCTCGCTTCCGGGCCATGAGGGACAACGGAGCGATGCGGGATCTGGTTCGCTTCCAGGCCGAGAACAAGCTGATGCTCATGGCGTACAGCCAGAAAGAGCTGCGTGCCCTGGGACGTGTCGTCGCCAATCACGACAAGCTGCCGTTCGACGAAGTGGTGGGCGCCTACGAAGAGCACTTCCAGCTGGCCTTAGCTCGACCGCCGCGTTCCAACTCGGTGATCAACGTCTTCGAGCACGCGTCGGGTTACTTCTCGAAGGAGCTGACGAAGGGGGAGAAGGCGTACTACCGGTCGATGCTGAAGAAGTACCGCCAACATCAGGTGCCGGTGAGCGCAGTGAGCTCGGTCTTGCGCGCCTGGATCGTCAGGTTCGAGGAGGAATATCTGCTACCGCAAACCTTCTTCGAGCCGTATCCCGCACCGCTAATCAGCCTCAGCGATTCGGGGAAAGGTAGAGAGGTTTAAGCGGCTCAGCCGAGCTGGGCGAGTATCGAGCGAAACTCGTCCATGTTGGAGAGCTGAACGGCATCTATTTCGTCGAGTACCTTCTTCAATGACGGTGCGGCCGCCCCTCCAACCAGTAGCGGCGCGCTTACAGCCAGCTGCTTACGCAACTCTCTGAGTTCGCTCTCCGTGAACCCGGTATCCGGTGTGTAGACGATGCTCAGCGCCACCGCATCGGCGCTCGTCTCACGCGCCGCCGCCGCGATGTCGGCAGCCGGTAGATCGCGCCCCAAGTACGTAACTCGCCAGCCTTCAGCGGCGGCAGTCGCCGCTGCGAACAGCGCTCCAAATTCGTGCAGCTGTTGCGCCGGCGTCGCCACCACCAGGCTCAACGCCGAGCTGGGTGGTTCGGCCGCCTCGATGATCCTGCCGATCACTCGCAACAGGACGGCCGATGCCAGATGCTCGTTCGCTGGACTGATCTCGCCGTGGCTCCACTGCTCACCGACCCGGCGCAGCAGCGGACCCGCCACTCGCTCCACGAACGTCTGCGCACTCAGGGTGACCAGCGCTCGGCCGAGGACCGCCTCCAACTCCCGCGCATCGAGCCTGCCGACGGCAGCTAGCGCCTCTCTCAAGTAAACCTCCGCCGCCTGGACGGCCTCGACGTCCGGCTCTACTGCGACGACCGCCTCCTCGCGCTCGTCCTCCTTCACCAGCGCCGCCAGTTCCTCGGTCGCCAGCCCGGCGATCTGGCTGATCCGCCGGCCGGCGCCGGTGACACGCCGCAACAGCCGCAGCCGCTCGACATCCTGATCGGAGTAGAGTCGCCGTCCACCTTCCGAACGGCCGGGCTCGACTACCCCGTACCGCTTCTCCCAAGCACGAAGCACGTCCGCCGTCAGACCGGTGCGCCGCACCACGACCTGGATCGGATGGCGTTTCACACTGGAGCCACCTCGCTGATCTGCCATAGCAGTACCAGTGTAGCGCTATTGTCTCGTTTCTGTCAACATTTGATATTGACATCTCGTTGACAACGGCCGGGGGCAGGCGCGCCACCCCGCTTGTGTTATCTTGCAGGCCGTGCTCGGCTTAGTTGTATCGTTGGGATTGCTGATCGGCCTATCGCTGGGGCTGTTGGGCGGGGGCGGCTCGATCCTCACGGTGCCGCTGCTGGTATACGCGCTGGGGTTCGAAGCCAAAGCCTCGATCGCGATGAGCCTTTGGGTGGCGGGCGTGACGAGCTCGATCGGAACGATCGTGCACTGGCGGATCGGCAACGTGCACGTTCGGGTGGCGCTGGTGTTCGGGAGCGTGGCGATGGTGGGCACCTACCTGGGGGCACGGCTCTCGGTATTGGTGAGCGGGACGTTCCAGCTGGTGCTGTTCGCCGTGGTAATGATGGCGGCCGGGTACTTTATGCTATTGGGTCGAGTGCCGGGAGTGAGGGCGGGTAAGGCCGACCTTCATCTCGCTGACCGCTCGAAGTTGCCGATCGCGCTAATCGTGACAGAGGGATTGGCGGTGGGCGTGCTCACGGGACTGGTTGGCGTGGGTGGCGGGTTCTTGATCGTGCCGGCGCTGGTGTTGTTGGTGCGGATCCCGATGAAACAGGCGGTCGGCACATCGCTGGCGGTGATCTCGATGAAGTCGGCGACCGGGTTCCTCGGCTACCTGGGCCAGGTCGAGATTGACTGGTCATTCATCGGTCTTTTCACGACGGTCGCGATCGTCGGAATTGTGATCGGTACATGGATCGTGCGATTCGCACAGCAGCGGGCACTACGGCGCGCGTTTGCGATCCTGCTGCTCATTATGGGGGCGGCGATTCTTTACCAGAACAGGGGTGCCTTTGTGCCGGCGCAGGAGGTGGGTGCCGGTTCGGAGGTGTCGACAGAAGGTGGGCGGTGAGCGGTGGGCAGTGGGCGGTAACGTAGAAGTTGATTGCTGTGCGTTACCGCCTACAGCCAACTGCCTACTGCCTACCACAGAACTGATACGCAGGGAGACTCTAGCATGCTACTCAGGCGTTTCTACGACGACAAGCTCGCCCAGGCCAGCTACCTGGTGGGCTGTCAGGCGACGCGTGAGGCACTTGTCGTCGACCCGCACCGTGACGTGGAGTGCTATGTCAGGGCGGCCGAGCAGGAAGGGTTACGGATCACGCATGTGACCGAGACGCACATCCACGCCGATTACGTTTCCGGCACGCGCGAATTGGCGAAGCGCACGGGAGCGCGAATGTTCCTCTCTCATGAGGGCGATTCGGATTGGCAGTACGAGTTCGGCGCCGGCGAGGACACGACGCTGCTTAAGGACGGCGACGCGTTCAAGGTGGGCAACGTGCTGATCGAGACGCTGCATACACCGGGTCACACACCGGAGCACCTCAGCTTCTTGCTCACCGATACGGCGGGGGCGAGCGAACCGATGGGCGTATTCACGGGTGATTTCGTGTTCGTGGGCGACGTGGGCCGGCCCGACCTACTGGAGCGAGCAGCGGGTTTCCAGGACACGATGGAAGAGGCGGCCCGAACGCTCTTCGATTCGATCCAGCGGCTCAAGGAACTTCCGGACTACCTACAGCTCTGGCCGGGGCACGGTGCGGGGTCGGCCTGTGGCAAGTCGCTCGGAGCAGTTCCGCAATCGACGTTGGGTTACGAGCGCAAGTTCAACTGGGCCTTCTCGCTGGCAGACCAGGCGACTTTCGTGAAGGCGGTACTCGCCGGGCAGCCGGAGCCGCCCAAGTACTTCGCCCAGATGAAGCGGATCAACAAGAAGGGAGCACCGATCCTCAGCGGCTACCGACGGCCGGAGCGGTTACCCGAGTCGCGTTTGCCCGATCTGTTGAGGTCGGGGGCGCTGGTCGTCGACACACGGCACAGCGGCGACTTTGCCGAAGGCCACGTGCCGGGCGCCATCAACATCCCGCTCGACCGCTCGTTCACGACGTGGGCGGGCTGGCTCATACCATACGACCGCGAGTTCTACCTGATCGTCGAGGAGGAGGCCGACCCGCGAGGCCTAGACGAGGCGGCGCGGGATCTGATGTTGATCGGCCTCGATCGCATCGGCGGCTACTTCGGCAGCGCCGCGCTCGCGAACTGGGCCGAGGAGGGGCGCAGGCTCGGCACGACGAACGAGATCGACTCGGAGGAATTGGCCGCGCGGATGGCGGCCGGCGAGGTCGCCGTGATCGACGTCCGCGGTCTGGCGGAGTGGGAGGCTTTCCACATCCCAGGCGTGCCGAACATCCCGCTCGGGTTCCTGACCGAGCGGCTCGACGAGCTGCCCCGTGACGGCACCGTGGTGCTGCACTGTCAGGAGGGTTGGCGCTCGGCTATCGGAGCCAGCCTGCTCCAGGCACGGGGTGTCTCCGACGTGGTGAGTCTGAAGGGTGGGATCCGGGCTTGGGTGACGGATGGGAGACCGGTGGACCGCTCTGGTGCGGGAGCCGGGTGATTCGTAAGATCGAGCCATGGGCCTGACCAGAGAGATCCTGTTACGAGCCTCGAGGAGCGAATGGCTCGCCGATCAGCTCAAGCGGCGGAAGTTCACGCAGAAGGCCGTGCAGCGTTTCCTGCCCGGCGAGGACGTGGAATCGGCGCTCGACGCCGCCGCCGAGTTAGGCGAGAGCGGCATTCCCGCGATCCTCACACTGCTCGGCGAGCACGTGAAACAAGAAGACGAAGCGGATGATGTCACGCGACACTTCCTGAATACACTGGACCGTATAACCGAACGCGGCTACGACTCCGACATCTCGGTTAAACCGACGCATTTCGGCATCGAGCTGGACCTCGAGGGAACCTACACAAGGATCAAGCGCCTCGTCGAGCGGGCCGACGAGCTGGGCCACACCGTCGCTATCGATATGGAGGAAAGCTCGCACGTCGACGGCACCTTGGATATCTACCGCCGGATTCGGGCCGAACACCGCAACGTCGCCGTTTGCATCCAGGCGTACCTCTTCCGGACCGCCAGCGACATCGAGTCGCTGCTTCCCCTCGGCCCGACAATTCGTTTGGTCAAGGGCGCCTACACCGAACCCCGCGATATCGCCTGCCGCGGCAAGCGGGCGATGGATGCGGCTTTTCTGCAGCACACCGACACGCTACTCGGCAAGCTCGGCGACGGCAGCGAGCTCCGCGTCTTCTTCGGAACCCACGACCCCAAGATGATCGACGGCATACAGGAGCGGGCCACGAGACTCGGTCTGCCGAAGTCCGCCTTCGAGATCCAGATGCTCTACGGGATCCAGCGTCAGCTCCAGCTCCAGCTCGCCGACCAAGGCTACAGGATGCGCGTGCTGATCAGCTACGGCGAGTCGTGGTTCCCGTGGTACGTGCGGCGACTGGCTGAACGGCCGGCCAACGTCTTCGTCCTGTTCCGGAACCTCCTCGGCTAGCCGTCCGGGGCCAACCTCAGGTGCCAACTCCCGGGGTCGTCAGCCGGTACCGGTTCCCATTCCGGTTACCATTCGGTAACAAAGGGCGGCGTTTCGGGGCCTCTTCCTCATCGGCTCCAGCCACCCTAATCCCATTAATCACAGACAGTTAGGCTACATAGCCCCGTTCTGGTACGACCCCTGCCTCTAGTAGTGGCCGGAGAGCGGAGTTGCGGTAGAGGTTAGTCCTGACGGAGCAGTAGAAATGGAAAGGGAGCACATCATGCGATGCCCACACTGCCACAACGTGGGTGCCTGCGTCTGGGTCGGGTTCGGGAAGGACTGGGTGATCTGCCAGTTCTGTCAGCGTCGAGTCCGCTGGATGGAAGTCCAGGCCAAGTATCTCGTCGATGACGAAGAGGATTGGATGCGCGGGCCGCAGAAGGTGGTATCGTATCATTAGGGCACCGCTGATCGAGAGTTGCAGCCGTTTTTCCCAGGAGGCGGCTTTGACGTGCCGGCGCGACGCGCGTCGCCACCTCCACACATAACCCTAACAAGCCCACAACCACCACTCGCGCACGCCGGGCCATTTGGCCCGGCGTTTCTTTTTTCTTCCTGCTGAGGCGGTGAAACCGAGCGAGAGACGGACCGTACGGTAAGCTGAGGGCCGGTCGTGCGCCTGGTGTCTGCAACGTTTTGCCCGATCCGGGCGTCAAACAGAGCGACTGTCTCACCAAGCCACAGCACGCACGAACATGGAGCGACGCCCATGGGCCAGAGCTCGCGGATCGCGCAGCGCGCGCGAAGTTCGACCTGGTACGCTCCTCCCACCACGACCCTGCTGCTTCTTCTGACCGTACTCGCGGCCCGGCAGTCGCCGGCGCAGACGCCACCAGCCGCTGAGGCGGCGGCGCAGCCGGGTGGCTTCGTGCCGAACGTACAACCGGTGCTGGAGATCGAGCGAGCACGGGGGCCGATCGAGCTGGACGGCGACCTGGATGACGAAGGTTGGGTAGGGGCGGCACGGGCGACGAACTTCGCCGTGTTCTACCCGGACGAAGGTGAGCGGCCGCCGGTGCAGAGCGAGGTCCTGGTCACATACAACGACGATTACCTGTACCTGGGCTTCATCGCCTGCGACGACCCGAGTGGGATCCGCGCCTCGCTTCGCGACCGGGACGAGATGTGGAACGACGACTACTTCGGCATCCTTCTAGATACGTACGGCGACGCCTCGTGGGCGTATTTCCTGTTCGCGAATCCGCTGGGTGTGCAGGGTGACAGCCGCTGGTCGGCGAATGCCGAGGAGGACTTACGCTTCGACATCATCTTCTTCAGCGAGGCGAAGATCACCGACGAAGGCTACCGGATCGAGATGGCCATCCCGTTCAAGAGCCTGCGCTTTCCTGACCGCGACGTCCAGGAGTGGCGAGCCACGTTCTGGCGGACCCGGCCCCGTGACAGCCGCGCGCAGCACAGCTGGGCGGCTATCAGCCGAGACGATCCCTGCTGGGTCTGCCAGTTCGGGACGCTGACCGGGATCGAGGGTGTCAAGTCGGGGGGCGCCCTCGAGCTGATGCCGGCGGTGATCGCCTCGCAGGCGGCCCAGATCGAGGAGGCCGACGATCCGAGCTCGGACTTCACCAACGACGACCCGACCGGCGAGCTGTCGCTGTTCGCCCGCTACCCGTTCTCATCCGGGATGACGACGGAGCTGGCGCTGAATCCGGACTTCAGCCAGGTCGAGTCGGACGTCGCCCAGGTCGACGTCAACACGACGTTCGCCCTCTTCTTCCCCGAGCGTCGGCCCTTCTTCCAAGAAGGGAGCGACCTGTTTCAGTCGTATTTCCAGGTGCTGTACACGCGACAGATCAACGACCCGCTGGTGACCGGCAAGCTGATCGGGCGAATGGGGCGGACGACGTTGGCCTACCTGGGCGGTCTGGACGAGAACTCGCCGATCCTGCTGCCGTTCCAAGAGCGGAGCTACGTCGGCATGGGGGGGAGAAGTCTGTCGAACGTCGGGCGTTTCCAGCAGACTTTCTGGCGCGACTCGTACGTCGGCGCGATCTTCACCGACCGCCGCCTGGAGGACAGCGGCGGATCGGGGACGACTGGAGGAATAGACGGGCGGCTGCGCTTTCTGGAGCACTACAGCATCGAGTACCAGGCGCTGGCCAGCCACACGCGCGAGCCGGACGACGCGGCGCTTACCGAAGGAATCGGTGACGTCAGGTTCGGGGATCAGGGCTACACCGGCGCCTACGACGGCGAATCGTACTGGGGACACGCGTGGTACGTGAGCGTCGAGCGCAACGCGCGCACCTGGTTCTTCGACGTCGACCTCTGGAACTCGAGTCCGACATTCCGCGCCGATCTGGGCTTCGAGAACCGCAACGACTTCCATCGCTTCACGATGATCCAGGGGTTGCAGTTCTTCCCCGAGAGCCGGTTCATCCATCGACTGCAGCCGGTGCTGTTCACCCAGCGGATCTGGAACTGGGACTGGCTACCCAAGGACGACGTTTTCGTAACGAATCTCCAGATCACCTGGCTAGGCGAAACGCTTACGGTCCTCGAGTACGCGTGGGGCCGCGAGCGTTTCCGCGACATCTGGTTCGAGGGACAGCGTAACTGGACGTTCGTCCTGGAATCGGGCTTCAGCGAGATCCTCCGCCCCAGCCTGGTCGTCAGACACGGCGACAGGATCGCTCGCTTCACCGACCCGCCGGCCCCCGGTGTGGGGACGGATGTGGAGGTCTGGCTCGAGCTCAAACCGCTGACGCGCTGGGTGATCCAGCCGTCGCTCCAGTACTCGGAGCTGCACGACCGCGACAGCGGCGAAGAGTACTTCAGCGGCTACATCCTCCGAGTCCGCACCGTTCTTCAGTTCACCCGCGAGTTCTTCGTGCGCCTCGTCGTGCAGTACGACGACTTCGACAAAGCCCTCAGCTTCGAACCGCTGATAACCTACAGGTTGAACCCCTTCAGCATGTTCTACATCGGCTCGACCCACGGCTACCTGGACTACAGCCAGCCCGGCGGCTTCAGGCAGGCCGAGCGCCAGTTCTTCGCTAAGTTCCAGTATCTGTTCCGGATGTAGAAGCGGCCGCTAAGCAAAAGGCGCGGGGAGCGGGGCTGACGGCTTGTCTGGCTGCCTCCTCCTTAAGGCCGCCTGCCCCGATCCCCGCGCCGCTTACGACGGGGGCTACACTGTGAGCATACAGTTATGACAGGAAGGCCGTCCAGGCCCGACTGGACCGGTAGGACAGCCCGATCAGGTACTCGATGGCCGCGCGGAGGGCCGCCCGCGCCCTGGCCAGTACCAAACTTCGACGATCTATGAACATAGTGAGCACTCCAACGCCTTACCACTCAACGACCTTCGTCGTTCGGGCCACCCGTCGCGGCCCCCAGCCACCTCCGCTTCTGCTGTCTCTACCTTATATGACGCACCAAACGCCAAAATCGTTGCAGCGGCCGCCGGCGAATCTCTACTCTCGGCCGGTACCTGGTGTTCTCCGAGAAGGAAGTCGAGCCGAGGACCGCCTGAGGGCCTGGCGGGTATCAGTAGGCAACGTTGCGCGCCCCCCTCCCTGCCCGTTCTCGAGGAATAAGCGGGAAAGATGTACAGAATCGCCCTCTGTTTTCTGGTGCTGCTGGCCGCCTGTTACGATACGCCTGAAGATCCCGACGATTTCCCCGACGTGCCGCCGGGCGTCAACGTCGACTACTACGACTTCAGCGACGGCATCGCGCCGGACACGGTCTACTTCGTCGCGACCGTGGGCGACTGGAACGGGACCGACACGCTCTATTACTACCTGGCGGAGAGTGGGAGGACGATCGACGAGGGTTGGTGGGTCGACTGGGCGGTGGAGGCCCCGGTCGCCTACGACCCGCTGGACGACTTGGAGATCGTCTGGCGCGCCTGGATGGCGGGCGATACCGCCGAGCTGGTCTGGACCCCTTAGGGTCGGTGTGGCGGTAGGCCGGTGCGGCGGTGGCTGTTAACTGACCAGGTTGTCTCTAGATCAACCCTCCAAAAGCTCGATCACCTTGGCCATCACCTCGAAGGCGTCGGCGACGTAAAGCACGTCGGCCTTGCCCTGCGCCCAGCCGCAGCCGGGGTCGAGGTTCACGGCGCGCCGGTCCTTGATGAAGCGCCAGCCGACCACGTGAGGCTCCTCGCCGTGGCAGCAGGTGGCGAGCCCTTTGGGATGGCGTGGTGTCGAGCCCGTCTGCCCCACCTGGTTCATATGGCTCATGAACGAGAGGACCTCCTGCCCTTCACCGGACACCTCGACCAGCGACTTGCTGCTGCCCAGCGATGCCTGAGATCGTTCGAGGAAGTCGAGGATCAGCTGCTCGGCCTCGGGCAAGTGGCTCTGGCCGTCGGCCTGCTTCTTGGTCCAGCCAGCGCCGGCGACGAACAGTAGCTGGGCGTCGGGCCTGATGGTCTGAGCTTCCGCCGTCGCCGCCTGCTCACCCAGAACCTGCGTGCGGATGGCCGGCATCTCGACGGCGACGTTCTCCAGACTAGCCGAGCCCGACAGGTCTCCGAGTGCCTCGAAGACGCCGGAGTCGACGAGGACGAACCAAGGCCGCTCCTCACGGGAGAGTCGGGCGACGATCCGTTGGCGGTAGTACCAGCGTTCGATCGAGGGAGTCCCACTGTCGACCTGGAATGCGGTCACGTGGGTGTCGATGCGGCCGTCGACGCGCTGGGCCACACCGGGCAGCGCCCTGGAGAACCTCGAGGTGGCGGGGACGACGACGAGCGTCGCCTCGCTCTTCCGCACGAGCGCCTCCGCCGCTGCGGCGTCGGTGGCGTAGCGCGAGACGCTGAACTCGTCGCCGCTCACCGCCAGGAAGCTCTCGGCGCCACAGACGGCGATGCTATCGGCCGCCGCCTGCGGCTCGCCGCCCACCAGGCCGACGACGAGCGGCGCACCACCCAGGCTTTTCGCTAACTCCATCGCGCCGCCCACCACTTCCAGCGCCGCTCTGGGCAGCGATCCGGTCGAGTCCGTGTGCGTGAGAAAGAGGATCCTCTCCATCGGTCTAGCTCCTCAACCACTGGACGATCTCCCGAGCGACCTCTTCCGCCGGGATGTCCTTGACGATCTTCGTGTCGCGACGTTGCTGCGGCACTTCCACCTTCTGAAAGTTGACACCTTTCGCACCCAGCGCCGCCGGCTGCGCTTTCTGCAGCGCGGGCATTATCGTCCGCATATTCTGCATCCCGACCTGCGGATTATTGGGCGGCTCCGGCAGCTCGCCGGTCGACCAGGCACAGACGGCCGGCGGCCCCTCGCAGGAGGAGGCCAGGTACATACCGCCTTCGATACGCTCGAGAACACGCA
>JASFTI010000065.1:0-13118 GCA_050053635.1 Gemmatimonadales bacterium | reverse complement strand
CCGGACCCGAGTGCGCGGGTTGCAGGTGCACGGTCGCGATTGTGCCGTCGCCCGGGCCGGCCAGCGGGCCGCCCTCGCCCTCGTGGGCCTCGAGCGCTCGCAGATCGGCCGTGGCGATACGCTCGTTGGTGATGCCATCTGGCGCGAGACCCGATATCTGGATGCAAAGCTGCAACTCGTCCCCGATTCGCCCTGGACGCTCAAGCACTGGCAGAGGGTGCGACTCCACCTGGGGACGGCCGAGACAATGGCGCGCGTAGTACTCTACGGCCGGGAACGGTTGGAGCCCGGCAACAGCGCGCTCGTTCAGTTCCGACTGGAGGGTCCGATAACCGCACGGGCCGGCGACCGGTTCGTTATCCGCTTCTACTCGCCGGTGACGACCATCGGCGGCGGCGTCGTCCTCGATCCGTGGGCAGAGCGCCGCGGACGGCTCTCCGAGACTGCCGCGGCGGAATTGCGGGCTCTTGCCGAGGCGCGGGGAAAGGAGCGGCTGAGGCTCGCGATCTCGGCGAGCGATGAAGGTGCTGCAGCGAACGAGCTCGCTGTGCGCGTCGGTGAGAGCCCCTCGACCATCGACGGGCTGCTGCGTGAGTTGGAGGCGGAGGGCGCCCTGCGCCAGGTCCGCGACCGCTGGTTCAGCGAAGCCAACCTCGACGCCGCACGGCGTTCTCTGGTCGACATGCTGGCCGCGGGGCACGCGCGCGATCCCGGCGCCCGCGGGCTCAGCTTGGAGTCGCTGCGTAGCGCGGCCGGTCGCCCCGCCGGACTCGTCGATGCGGCGCTGGCCGACCTCGAGCGCCGGGGCCTCGTCCGCATCGACGGCTCGCTGGCCGCTCTGGCAGAGCACGTGCCACAGCTAAATGCGGCTCGCCGGGCGACGGCGGATACCGCAGCGCGCCGCATCAAGGATGCGGGACTGACGCCGCCCACGGTCAAGGAACTGGCGGCGGAGCTCGGCGTCCGCGACGACGAGCTCCTGCCAAGCTTGAAGTTCCTGGCAGAGCGGGGGGAGCTCGTCGCGGTCACCGCCGACCTCTATTTGGACCCCAGGGCGCTGGGCGAAGCCAAGCAGCGGGTGAGGCGGGTGCTCAGCGGGAGCGGCGCCGCTTCGCCGTCCCAGCTGCGCCAGGCCCTGGGGGTGTCAAGAAAGTATCTTATCCCACTTCTTGAATACCTCGATCTCTCCGGGTTCACACGGCGAACGCCGGACGGTCGCGTGCTCAGAGACCCGAGCTGAGGCGGAAACATCTTCTTGCCTGCGGAACCAGGCGTTCCTATCTTGAGATTAGGGATACGCAGACTCGGGACAACCGGTCCATCGGGAGGTAAACCGGGAAACTTGGCTACCGCTCAAAGAAGGGAGTGAGGGGTGTCGAGGCACAGGCTGGCTGTGCTCCTCGTCCTTCTGCTGTGTTCAGGCTCGACCTCACTTGAGGTCTCTGCGCAACAGACTGACAACGCCGCGGGTCAGCAGGACGCCCGTCAGGGTGAAGTACGCGGTGTGCAACTGGAGCCGAATTACCCAAACCCGTTTGCGCAAGAGACCCGGATCCCATTCGTTCTAGGTGCTGACCTGTTTGAGGATGGGCGTCCGGTGGTGGTGTCGATTCGCATCTACAACCTGCTTCACCAGCCAATCGCGATCCCGACAGCGCTCGACCACCCCACATCGGCGGGACAGCCGCTGCAGGAGCTCAGATACGAGGCGCCCGGTCGCTACGAGGCGTATTGGGACGGCACGGACCAGAGCGGGCGGCGCGTGTCGTCCGGCGTCTACTTCTGCGAGATATTCGCCAATCGGGCGCGAGACGTCAGGCGGCTAGCGGTTACGCGCTGACTCCTGACACCTCTCTGTCAATCCACAAAGTAGACGAACGAACCGCAGTGCTCGCACCAGCGGATTTCGTCATTTGACCTGGGCATCGAGGTCGGCATGTCCATGAAGCAGCCGTAACACATGCCGCTCAGCACCGGCACAACGGTACGGGGGCGCCGGGCGGAGACCAGCCGGTAGCGCTTCAGGACCTCGGGATCCAGGGCCTCCTCCATCTCAGCGATCTTCTCCTGGAGGTGCACCACCGCGTCCTCCGGTTCGACTTGAAAGACCTCGCTCTCGATCTCGCGGCTGTGTTCGTCCGCCGCTTCTTCCATTTCCCGCTTCTGGGCCTTCAGGTCCTGTAGCTCTAGAAGGATCTCAAGCTGGGGGTGCATGCGGACTACCTCCGTCAAACCTGCTTGTCGCCCAGTAGGTCGAGGAAAGCGGCCGGTGTTTCCAGCGTGCCCAGCCGGTCCGGCACGTCGGGCTCCCGGCACAGCTGGGCGATCTTGCCGAGCACCGGGAGATACTGGTTCGAGACTTCGAGCGGGGGGGCGACGATGAGGAAGAAGAAGGAGACCGGCTTATCATCTATCGCCTTGAAGTCGATCGCGTTCGGCTTTCTGCCGAAGGCGACGCGCAGGCGATTGACGACCAGCGACCGACAATGGGGGATCGCTATCCCGCGCCCGATACCTGTCGATCCAAGGTTCTCACGCCGCTTCAGCATCTTGAACAGAATGCCCTCGGACTTGCCGGGCAGCTGAAGCAGGGAGATCAGTTCCTTGAGTATGTCGTCCTTGGTCTCGCCGCGGAGATCGAGCTTGATCACATCTTCGTTGAAGAACTCTCTCAATTCCATTCGCTACCTCCGGTTCAAACCGGGCGAGTGAGACGGAAGGCGGCTCGAGTCGGCAACCTCCGCTCACGCTCACGGCCTATAGATATCGCAAGGCCCCTCACCTGTCAAAAGGCCTGGCACCTCGTCGGGCGGACGAAGTTTGACTGCCCCGGGTGCCCGCGTATATTCTGCCGCCGAGTGCTGACCCTGCCGCCAGATCATCCTGAGATGAGACCGGAACGACTGAAGGACCTTCTAGAGCGCTTTCAGCGCGGCGAGATCTCGACCGAGCAGATCCTCGGACAGCTCGAGCGGGCACCGTACGAGGACATCGGCTTCGCTCGCCTCGATCATCACCGCGCCGTGCGCCAGGGCTACCCCGAGGTCGTCTACTGCCCCGGCAAGACTGCCGATCAGGTCTCCGAGATCTGTGCCCGCCTCAGCGCCCAAGGCGACGGCCTGCTCGCCACCCGTGCCGACGAGGCGGTCCGTCGCAGGCTCGCCCAGGAGCACCCGCGAATCGAAATCAACGAACTCGCTCGCACCGCCTACTTGCAGCCCGACGAGCCGCTTGAGGTCGAGGTACGGGGCGCCGTTCTTATCGTGACCGCCGGGACTTCCGATCTGCCCGTGGCCGAGGAAGCGGCTGTCGCGGCTCGCGCCATGGGTAACCCGGTCCGGCGCCTGGATGACGTTGGCGTCGCCGGGATCCACCGCGTGCTCGCCGGCTGGGAGGAGTTGAGAAAGGCTGCCGTAATCATTGTGGTCGCCGGGATGGAGGCGGCACTCGCTTCCGTGGTCGGAGGTCTCGTCCCGAGCCCCTTGATCGCCGTGCCGACCAGTGTCGGCTACGGCGCCTCGTTTGACGGGCTCGCCGCTCTGCTCGGGCTGCTCAACAGCTGTGCCCCTGGCGTCACCGTTGTCAACATCGACAACGGATTCGGCGCAGCAGCTGCCGCCACTCGCATCAACCGTTTGGCCTGAGCGCTTCGATGAGCGAGGGCACCCCCGGTCTGGAAACGGTAGCTGTCGAGCTCCGGGCCTGGCTGGAGTCGCTCCGTCTGGCACTCGGCGGAGAGCGGGCGTGTCTGTGGATCGTGTCGGAGGGCGACGACCGGTTGCTGGCCGCGCTCTGCTCGCCGGAATCGGAAGACGCGCCGCTCGAAGTGCCACTGCACGGCCATGCCCTAGGCTGGGTGGTGCTCGAGGGTGTGTCGCTCAGGGCCTCGCGCCGAGACATCTTCCGCAAAGCTCCAGAAGGTTGGGTGGTGGCCGCACCGGTGTCCGAGCGCCGCGGCGAGCGCGTGGGTTGTGTGGCGATGGAGTTCGGCGGTGTGCCGCGCCTCGATGCGCCGCGCGCCCTCGAGCTGGCCGCCGAGCTTACCGGCCGCCTGTTGGGCGATGTCCGAGCGACGGAAGCGGCGCTGGGCGACGTCCAGAAGTACGAGGAGCTCTACGGCGCGATCCACGATCTCGACCGTGAGCTCGATCTCGGCGAGCTGGCGGCGGGGGTAGCACGACGGGCGCAAAGCGTGGCGGGCGCGCGCGGCGCGGTGGTCGCGTCATGGGACGCGACGGCGAAACAGGGGGAAATAGTGGCAACCGAGGGCGACGTTCCACGACGCCTGTCAAGCGCCCGCTTGGACGGCGAGTCGTCCTTCCTCGGTCTGGCGATGAGTAACGCGACGGTCTTACCGCGCGACGACTTGAGCGGTAGGCAGAAGTTCCCCCTCTATGTTGACGGGGTCGCTTCGCCGGCGGGCTCGGCGATCCTAGTGCCGATGATCGTCGATGGTGACGCGATAGGCGCTGTCGCGGTAGAGTACGAGGAGGCACGCGGCTACGTGGAGCGCGACGTCGAACGGCTCAAGGTATTGGCTCTCTTTGTCGGACCCGCTTTCCGCAACGCCGTAGAGTTCGGAGAGGTGAAACAGCTCTCACTCACCGACACGCTAACCGGCCTACCGAACCGCCGCAGCACCGAGCGCGTCTTGGCCTCCACTATCGCCGTCGCCGAGCGCACCGACAGCCCCTTCGCTGTGGCTGTCGCCGATGTCGACCACTTCAAGCGCTTCAACGATCGCTACGGTCACGAGGCCGGCGATCATGTGCTGCAGACCGTCGCTCGCGTGATGCGAGAAACGATCCGGCCCGGCGACCACGCCGGCCGCTGGGGCGGTGAAGAGTTCCTGATCGTGCTGCCAGCCACCGCCCTCGAGGACGCCGCGCGCGCCGTCGAGCGCATTCGGCGCAGTGTCGAGACGGTCCAGATCGACTGGGAGAGTCGGCCTCTAGCGGTGACAATCTCCGCCGGCCTCACCGCCTACCCTGAGTTGATTCGCAACGCCGCCGCCGCCGTCGCTTCCGCCGACGCCGCCCTCTATAAGGCCAAGCGGGCTGGGCGCAATACCGTTGCGATCGCTGAAATGCGCGGCCCGGGTTAGACCGATCCCCGTTTCATTCCCGCTATCGTTGCCATTGTGGTTGTCGTTGTCGTCATCGTCATCGTTATCGTTGTCGTAATCGTACTGCGAGCTGGAGTTCGGCAGAGGACGACGAGTACGACAACGATTACGACAACGACAACGATCACAACCACGACTACGAGCAGAAGCGAGACGAGGGCTTCCCTTGAGAAACAGCAGGCTTAAATTTGTCGTATAGATATTCGTGGGGGCGAACAGGTTTCGACGGGTTTAGTGAAAGTGGAGCAGCGTGCCGAGGGCGCCTGGACCCTCGTAAATCAACTGGGCACACTATCAACTGCCAACGACAACTTGGCACTGGCCGCCTAACCAGGCTGCCCGCCTCTTGATCGACCCGGCCCGAGGCCGGTCCTGAGGCGTCGATAAATCGGGCTGGCCAGTCCGTGCGGCCGCGGCACGGGCGGCGAGAACCAACAGCGGCTGGCTCCGGTGAGGCCGCCTATCGGCCGAGCAGGGGTAAGACAATAAACGGTAGGCTACGCACGTAGCGGCTCTGCCGGATCTACTCTCGGACGGGGGTTCGATTCCCCCCGCCTCCATCGGTGGCCCAAAGGCCCACAGCGTTGATCGTTTGTGGGCCTTTCTCGATTGTCGCCGTTGGGAAACGGTAACCGGTAGCCGGTGCGGCGGTGGACTGTAGCCGGTAACTTCGAAGCTGAAACCTCCACATTACATGCCACCGGCCACCGGCCACTGGTCACCTACCGCTAATAGCCCGATATTCTTGGACGATGAACGGAAGTGACCTCCGGCACCTGATACTGCTCCGCCCCTCCGGCGAACTGGCGACCAAGTCGCGACACACGCGGCGGCGGTTCCAGCGCTTTCTCGTAACGGCCCTCGAAGACGCCCTCGCTTCGGCTGGGGTCGCGTACGAGGTACAGGATGATTGGGGGCGGTTGTACGTGCGAGCGTCGGGCCGCGCGGCCCTCGATGTGGTGGCTCGCGTCTACGGCATCGCATCCTTTTCGGAGATCGAGGCCACAACGGCGGCCCATCTCGACTCGATAGTCGAGGTAGGCGAAAATCTCTACGCCGAGCGCGTGCATGGCGGTACGTTCGGAGTGAGAGCGCGGCGCGCAGGGACTCATGCGTTCTCGTCCCGCGACATCAACTACGAGCTCGGCGCTGCACTCAATCGGCACGCCCAGGTCGACCTCGATAACCCGGACCTTGCCGTCGGGGTCGAGGTGCGAGACGAAACGGCCTACTTCTTCAGCGACCAGATCCCAGGAGCCGGTGGCCTGCCGGCCGGTGTAGAAGGCCCCGCAGTAGCGCTCATCTCAGGTGGCTACGACTCGGCCGTCGCCGCCACGATGATGCTCAAACGCGGCGTGGCACTCGACTATGTCTTCTGCAACCTCGCCGGAGCAGCGTACGAGCGCGCCGTTCTGGCGGTGGCCAAGCTACTGGCCGATGAATGGAGCTACGGGCTGCGTCCGAAGATCCACATCGTCCAATTCGAACAGCCCATGCTGCAGCTCAGAGAGCGGGTACACGAGAGCTTCTGGCAGGTTGTCCTCAAGCGCCTCATGTACCGGACCGCCGATCTGATCGCCAGGGAGAGCGGCGCCCACGCCATCGTCACGGGCGAATCGGTGGGCCAGGTGTCATCGCAGACCCTGAGCAACCTGGCTGCCATCGATCGCAGCACAGTGACACCGGTCCTTCGCCCACTGGTGGGCTTCGACAAGGGCGAGATCATCAATCGGAGTCGTGAGATCGGCACCTACGCGCTATCCGAGAAAGTGCGCGAGCATTGCGCGCTTACCGAGCTGCGCCCGGTGACCGACGCGGCACCGGAGGACGCAGCGTCGGAGGAAGCGCGGCTCGACCTCTCGCTCCTCGATTCCGCGGTCGAGGGTCGCCGGGTGCTGGCGCTGCGCGAGCTCGATCCCAGCGAACTGGTGATGCCCTACCTATACACATCCGAGATCGCCGCCGAGGCCGTCGTCGTCGATACCCGCTCCGCGACCCAGTACGACGCCTGGCATTATCCCGGCGCCAGGCACTGCGACTTCTGGGACCTGTTCCGCGGCGCGAAAGCCCTCGAGAAGGACCAGACCTACGTCCTCTATTGCGACCTCGGCCTCAAGACCGCACACTTGGCCGAGAAGATGCAGCGGGCGGGATACGAGGCATACTCGTTCAAGGGTGGGGTGCGGGCGCTCCGTGGATATGCCAAGGCGCGGACGGGGTAGGCCGGATTCGAAGTTCGGTGTTTGAAGTTCGAGTTTCGGATATCCGCTCCAAGTTCAAAGTTCACATTTCGAACTTCACATTTCGAACTTCAAAAGACCTTGATCGAGGGCACGTACTTTCTCGGATCCTCACGCAGCTCCTGAACCACCGCCTGCACATCCACCAATAGCTTCAGCAGGCTCTCGTACAACTCCTGGTCCGTCAACAGCTGGCCCATCGTGCCTTCGCCCGACGCCAGCGTGGCCAGTAGCGAGTCGGCGCGGGCCGACGTCGAGCTCAGCTCGACGTACAGGCTCTCGTCGGTAAGCAGACGCGAGAGTGTGCCATCACCACTGACCAGTGCCGCCGTCAGCGTATCGAGCCCGGCGATCACCGAGCGGAGATCGTCGTAGAGAGCCTCGTCCTGGGCGAGCTGTGCCAATGCGCCTTCCCCGCGGCCCACGGCACCGAGGAAGCTGTTCAGCGAGCGCGACGTGTTCAGCAGCTCGACGTACAGCGTCGTGTCCATAAGCAGGCGGCCGGCCGTGCCCCGGCCGGCGAGCATCGTATCGGCGATCAAGCGGAAGTTCCTGAGCATCACGGCCAGGTCGTCTACCAACTCGGAGGCCGAAGTGAGCATCTGCTCGTAATCGATGGCGGCGGAGCTCTGCAATGTGTCTCCCGCCTCGAGGATCCGCGCTTCGGGCGAACCGGGTGTCAAGTCGATGATCTTGTCACCCAACAGCCCCTGGGTCCGAATGCGGGCCTCGGAATCCGTGCGGATCTGCTCCTGGACCGCGAAATCGACCGCCAGTGTGATTCTCAGGACGTGGTTGCGATCGCGGCGCTCCGCGACCGGCACGAAGCTGATGTCGCGTACCTTGCCCACGTCTTGGCCGGCCAGCCGCACGTTGGCGCCTTCGATGAGGCCGTTGGCGCTCGGCAACAGGGTCGTGAGATGGTACCGCTCGCCGAAAACCGCTCCGGTTTCGCCGACGAAGAAGATCGCCACGGCCAGCATGCCAAGCGCGGCGGCGATAGCGAGTCCGACGCGGACCTGGCTCCAGCTGATCCTCGATGCACCATTCATGCCGACCGTCACCTCCCCGCGTTCAATCTATGAACTCGCGTATGTAAGAATCATCTGTTCGCACAAACTCCTCCGGCGGCCCATAGAAGATAATACGCGAATCCCGCAGCATTGCGATATGGGTAGCGATTTCGAGCACGGCACGCACGTCATGGCTGACGACCACCGAGGTGACCTCGAGCTCCGCCTGCAGCCGCTTGATCAACTTCACGATCGTCCGCCCCGTCAGCGGATCGAGGCCCGTCGTCGGCTCGTCATACAATAGAATCTTCGGTTCGTGTACAATGGCCCGCGCAATGCCGACCCGCTTCTTCTGGCCGCCGGACAGTTCCGCGGGTAGCCGGTTCCCAAAGTCCTCCAGCGACATATCTAGCAGCGAAAGAGAATCGCCCACCCGCTCCTCGATCTGCCGCTCCGCCAGCCGTGTGTGTTCGCGTAGCGGAAAGGCGACGTTTTCGAAGACGCTCAGCGAGTCGAACAGCGCCGGTGCTTGAAAGACCATCCCCATCTTTTGGCGGACCTGCAGCACTTCCTCGAACGATAGCTGGTTGATGTCCTCACCGTCTATCAGCACCTGCCCGGCGTTCGGGACCAACAGCCGCAGGATGATCTTGAGGATCGTGGACTTGCCGACGCCCGATGGGCCGACGATCGCCAGCGCTTCGCCTTCCCGGACTTGAAACGAGATGTCTCGGAGCACCACGTTGTCCTCGAACGCCAGGTCCAGGTTACGCGCGTCGATGACGAGGGGCGGCTCGAGGGTCGCCCGGCCGCTGGGCCGCGCCTCTGGCTGCTGTGCGTTCGTCATCTGCGGACGCTTATCCATCATCATTGGAACAGAATAGAAATCAACAGCTGGGTAAGGAAGTAGTCCACCGCCAGGATCAGGATCGATGCGGTCACCACGGCGCGCGTCGTGCTGACTCCGACACCTTCGGTGCCACCGCGCGTCTGGAGCCCGAAGTAGCAGCCCGTCATGGCAATGATCCCGCCGAAGAAGAACGGCTTGATTAGACCCTGAACCATGTCCTTCGGGATATAAGTAAACACGAAGCCGGTATCAGCCAACGTCTGGTAGACCGAGCGCATGTACAGGTCGGCCGTCAGATTGAACTTGAGCGTGGCGATGAACATCCCGCCCAGAATCGCGACCACATCGGTGATCACCGTCAGCACCGGCAACATGATGAGGGCGGCGACCAGCCTGGGGGTCACCAACTTCTTGATCGGGTCGGTGCCGATCACGTTCAACGCGTCGATTTGCTCGGTCACCTTCATCGAGCCCAGCTGCGCTGCCATCCCGGCGCCGACCCGGCCCGCCACCATCAGCCCGGTGAGCACAGGACCCAGCTCCCGCACGGCCGCTGCCCCCACCAGACGGCCGATGTAGATGCTGGCCCCGAAACGCTGCATCTCTATGGCGCTTTGCAGGGCCAGCACCATGCCGGTGAAGAGTCCGGTGAGCAGGACGATCCCCAGCGAGCCGACCCCAATCACGTCCATCTGCTGCAGGGTGTCACGCCAGTAGAAGGGACGGGCGAAGACAGCGCGCAGGGCTTTGGCCGTCAGGACGCTGTATTCCTGGACGCCCAGCACCGCTCCCTTGATGTAGCCCTCTACCAAGCTCCAGACTCCGGCCATCGCCGCCCTCCCTCCGGCCGCCGCGGCTTGCCCTGCCTTTGACAGCCAAGTTCGCCAGGTTTTATCTTCGCGCGCCAGCTGACACAAGGATAGCCCCAAACCCGGCCACCGAGACAGCCCCGACCGCAAAGAGCAGCCGGCTCCAAGCCGCCGATGGCATGGAGTTTGAACCGCTGTGGGCGCGAGCTGTGCCAAGGAGACCGGGCCACGGCCCCCAGACCGCCGCATAATACTGTGCCGCGGTGGCCGGAGGTGCCCGATTGGACCTCAGAGGCAGTAAGAACCCCACGGGAAAAAATGCCACGTTCTATACCGCAAGACATCGAGATCGCCCAGGCGGCCGAGCTGCGGCCGATCAGTGAGATCGCCGGCGAGCTAGGTCTCTCGGCCGCCGACTATGAGCCCTACGGCAAATACAAAGCGAAGGTCTCACTCGCGCTTTCAGGACGGCCTGCCAAGGCGAAGCTGGTTTTGGTGACGGCCATCACCCCGACGCCGGCCGGGGAGGGGAAGAGCACCGTATCCGTGGGGCTCGCCCAGGCGTTGACTCGCAAGAAGGTCGACCACGTGCTGGCGCTGCGCGAGCCCTCGTTGGGGCCGGTATTCGGCATCAAGGGCGGCGCCGCCGGTGGCGGCTACGCGCAGGTCGTGCCGATGGAGGACATCAATCTCCACTTCACCGGTGATTTCCATGCCATCACCAGTGCGCACATGCTGCTTTCGGCGATGCTCGACGCTCACATCCACCATGGCAACTCAGCCGGCATAGACGTGCGCCGCATCACTTGGCCGCGCTCGGTGGACATGAACGACCGAGCGTTGCGCAACATGGTGATAGGTATGGGCGGTGCCGTCCACGGTGTGCCCAGGCAGGATGGGTTCGTCATCACAGCCGCCAGCGAGATCATGGCGATCTTCTGCCTGGCGCAGGACATCGACGACCTCAGCGAGCGGCTGGGCAGAATCGTCGTCGGCTATACTGCCGCGGGAGAGGCGGTGCGAGCGGCGCAGCTCGATGCGCCGGGCGCCATGAGCGTCCTGCTCAAAGACGCCCTGGCGCCGAACCTGGTACAGACGTTGGAGGGCGGTCCCGCTTTCGTACACGGCGGGCCGTTCGGCAACATCGCGCATGGCTGCAACTCGATTATCGCCACGCGCACCGGCCTGGCGCTGGGCGATCTGGTGGTGACCGAGGCCGGATTCGGGTCCGATCTCGGCGCCGAGAAATTCTTCAACATCAAGTGTCGGGCCGCCGGATTCGATCCCCAGGCGGCGGTGATCGTCGCTACGACTCGCGCCCTGCGGCACCACGGCGGTGCGGCCAAAGACGATCTTGCCAAGCCCGACCCCGCCGCCGTCGAGCACGGGCTGGCCAACCTCGAAGCTCATGTCCACAACGTCAAACAACACGGCGTGCCACCCGTCGTATCGCTCAACGTCTTCGACGGCGACACGGACGAAGAGCACGAGGCGATCATCGAGCGCTGCGCCGGACTCGGCGTCCCGTGCGTCAAGACCGAGATCTGGGCGAAGGGCGGTGAGGGCGGCCTCGAACTGGCCGACGCGGTGCTCGATACCGTCGAGAAGGGCGAGGCGAGCTACAAACCGCTCTATCCGCTGGAAGGGCCCCTCAAGGACAAGGTCCATACCGTCGCCACGAAGGTCTACGGTGCCGGAGACGTCAACTACACGCCGCAGGCCGAGAAACAACTGGCTCAGCTGGAGCAGCTGGGGTTCGGAGAGCTGCCTATCTGTATGGCCAAGACCCAGTACTCGCTGAGCGACGATCCCGCCAAGCGCGGACGACCCGAGGGCTTCGACATCACCGTGCGTGAGGCCCGGGTCTCCGCCGGCGCCGGCTTCGTCGTCGTCCTGACCGGCGACATCATGACGATGCCGGGGCTCGGTAAGAAGCCAGCCGCAGTCAATATGCGGGTCAACGAGAAAGGCCAGATCGAGGGACTGTTCTGATGACGGATCGCAAGCGCATTCACACCGACAGGGCCCCGGCAGCCATCGGGCCCTACTCACAGGCGATAGTGAGCGGCGGCTTCGTCTTCACGGCGGGCCAGATCGGGCTCGATCCCGGAACCGGCGAGTTCGTCGGGGGCGGCGTCGCCGAGCAGGCCGAGCGCGCTCTGGAGAACCTCTCCGCAGTACTCGAGGCGGCAGGTTCGAGCACGAAGGACGTCGTGAAGACGACCCTCTACCTGGCCGACATGGGCGACTTCGTCACCGTCAACGAGATCTACGCCGGCTACTTCGCCGAGCCGTTCCCGGCGCGCTCTGCTGTACAGGCGGCAAACCTGCCCAAGGGTGCCCTGGTCGAGATCGACGCCATCGCACGAGTGTAAGCGGCGCCGTTCTACTCGGTACCATTGCCCGGCTCTTCCGCCCGTCGCATAGTTGTGGTGAATAGCGTCAACCGTGACGGTGGTAAGGAGCGGACCGTGGTCAGGCGGCTTGTTATTCCCGCTGCCCAGATTCTGGCCGGCCTCGCGCTGCTCGCCTGTGCGTCGAGCGGGCCGGCAATCTACTGGTCCGCGTTCGCCGCGACCGAAGCGAACTTCCAGCGCCATTTCGACGAAGCCGGGCAGGATCTCGACCCGATCGAAGGGATCTGGAGTCCCGAGACTTGGTCGCGCGGACAGTTCGCTATCGTGCGCCATAGCGGTTACCCGGATTACGACTACATCGCGGTTCGAATCCTCCAACGCGGGGTGGGGAGAGGCGAAATCGTTGCAGCGCTCCGCTTCACCGAGCTCGACCTCCCTATCTACGAGTACAGGTGCGCCGACGAGTTGAGGGGAGAGCCGTGCAGTACGTTCCCTTGCCGCGGCACCATCACGGTCGCGCGGGAAGAGCTCTGGGGTGATCCCAAAGAATGCTTCTGCGGGTTCTGTGCATCTTACTGGATCAAGAGATACCCACTCCAGTAAACCTGTCGCGGGGGCGGATCGGGCCTGGTGGCTCGACTGGTCTTCAAAACCAGCTAGGCGGCCCAAAAACCGCTTGGTGGGTTCGATTCCCACACGCTCCCGCCATTCTCTGTACTGAGGC
>JASFTI010000064.1:0-13166 GCA_050053635.1 Gemmatimonadales bacterium | reverse complement strand
CGTCGCAGCTGGCCGAGCTGAACGTCGGCGCCGAGGAAGGCGAGGCTGCGGTGGCTGCGGCGGTCGCCGCCACCGACTCGGAGAGCGGTGGCAGCGTAGCTGTGAGTACCAGGGGATCGGATTCGACCGAATCGGTGGACGCGGGAACGCCCTCGCCAGAGCCGGAGGAGGAGACGGCGACCGGCATCACATCCGAGACGGCCGTCAGGGACGAGCCCGCCGAGAGCGGTGCGGCGACGGTCGCTGCGGACGCACCCGACACCGCTGCGCCGGCGGAGAACGAGGCCGTGACGGCCGACGCCGAACGCGAAGCGGCACGATCGCTCCAGCCGGCGGGGGCCGCGGAACGCTCAGCGGTCGCCCGCGTCGTCGGCGGGTTGGTCCGCGCCATCGAAGCGCGGGATTCGACCGCTATCGCGCGTCTCTTCGGCGGTCGCATTCCGGAACGCGAGTGGCGCATGCTCAGCCGGATGTTCGAAGGTCGGCGCGTTCGGATTCGCTACCAGCTGAGTGGTGTAGCTACGACTGCGACCGGTGGGGTGGTAGCGGAGGTCGACAACAATATCCTCTTCCTAGGACAGCCGGGTCGCGTACCGTCGCCCCGCCGCTCCACCTGGATCATGCAATTCCAATCGGACAAGACCGGCCTCTACCTGGTTAGGATCCGGCCACGCTAGCCGATACTCGCCTTCCCAGATCACATCGCCAGCGAGCGCCGGAACCTGACGATCGCCAGCCACGTGGCGCCACCCGCCATCACGGTCAGCGAAGTGTATTGAACCCAGAGGTCGGCGATGCCGGCACCCTTCAAGAAGATCGCGCGGACAACCTCCAAGAAATGCCGCAACGGGTTCAGCACGGTGATCCATTGGAAGACTTCCGGCATGCTGCTGATCGGATAGAAGAAGCCCGACAAGATGATCGCCGGCATGAGGACGAGGAACATAGTCATGAAGGCTTCCTGCTGAGTCTTTGAGATCGACGATATCAGCAGCCCGAGGGCCAGCCCGCAGAGGATGAAGACCAGGGCGGCGGGCAGCAGGTCGACGAACGACCCGCGCATCGGTATGCGGAACCACAGTATGGCCAGCGCGGTGACGAGGAACAGGTCGACGAACGCGACGAGCGCAGCCGGTACCGTCTTGCCGAGCATGAGCTCGGCCGCCGAGAGCGGACTCACCGCGAGCTGATCGAGCGTGCCCATCTCGCGCTCGCGTACCACCGACAGCGACGTCAGTAGCAGCGACATCAGCAGGATGAGCATGCCGATCACGCCTGGGACATTGTAAACTCGGCTCTCGAGATCCGGGTTGTACCAGGCACGGACCCGCGCGTCGACGCCAGCGGCGGGAGTTGCGCCGGCGGCGGCCTGTCCCCAGGCGTAACCCTGCACGATACGGGTCAAGTAGCCCTGCGCCACCGTAGCGGTGTTCGAGTTCGTGCCGTCGAGTATGACCTGAACCCGAGCGCCGCGGCCGGCGGCCAAATCCTCACTGAAGCCCGCCGCTACCTCGATCCCGACCTCGGCCTTCCCGTAATCGAGTGCGTCCACCAGGTCGGAGGGCCGGGCCGAGCTTCCGACGATTCGGAAGTATCCGGTCGCCTCGACGACCTCCAACAGCTCGCGCGATGCGGCGCTTCTATCGTGGTCGATGACAAACGTCTTGGTGTTCTTGATGTCCGTGTTGACCGCGTACCCGAAGGCGATCAACTGGATCACGGGAGCGACGAACACGATCCGCTTCATCCGCGGATCGCGGAAAATTTGGCGCAACTCCTTCTTGAGCAGCTGGCGAACGCGGACCGGCGAGACAACGCTCATTCCAGCTCCTTCTTGAACGATTTTATCGCCAGCGTCAGGCCAACGGTCACGAAGATGATCATGGCCAACCCCTGCACCCACAGCACCTCGGGTCCTACACCCTTGAGGAAGATGCCTTTCGTCACGCTCACATAGTAGCGAGCCGGCACGGCATAGGTGACCGCCTGCAGCGCTATCGGCATCGTCGAGATGGAGAAGATGAAGCCGGAGAGCAAGATCGCCGGCAGGTACGTCGTCTGAATGGCGATCTGCGATGCCAGTACCTGGCTCTTGACCGCGGCGGAAATGAACATCCCGAAGCTCAAAGCTCCGATCAAGAAGAGCAGCGTAAGCCCGGCTAGTAGCAGTATGTTCCCGCGCAGCGGCACGCCGAAGATCAGAAGCCCGGCGATTATCGCCAGTGCCACATCGAACAGACCGATCGCGATATACGGTAGCAGTTTGCCGATCACGATCTCCAGCCGGTGCACGGGAGTGGCCGCCAGCTGCTCCATCGTACCTCGCTCCCATTCGCGGGCGATGGTCAGCGCGGTGAGCGTAGCAGCGATGATCGACATGATCACCGCCACGAGCCCGGGTACGATCATGTTGCGGCTCTCCAATGTCTCGTTGTACCAGACGCGGGTCTCCGCCTGCGCCGGCAACGCGACTCGGCGTGCTTGCAGAAGGACGTCGCTCGAGTAGCGGATCATGATGGCGGCGGCGTAGTTCTGGGCGATGGTCGCTGAATTGGCGTCCGATCCGTCGAGCAGGAACTGGACCGCCGCGTTACGCCCGGCGGCCAAGTCACGCTCGAAGCTCGGCGGAATCACGAGTACGGCCATGACCTTACCCTTCTGCAGCAGGCCATCGACTTCCTCGTAGCGCCTCGGGTACTCGACGATACTGAAGTAGCCGGAACTCTCGAACGCATCGATCAGCGCACGGCTGCGCTCGCTGTTGTTCTCGTCCAGGACCGCCATCTCGATGTTGTTGACGTCGTAGCTGATGGCGTAGCCGAAAAAGAGGAGCAGTGCCACGGGCAACAGGAAGGCCATAACCAGGCTGCGCGGATCACGGCGCAGCTGGATCGTCTCTTTGCGGGCCATCGCCCAAAGCCGAAGGGCGTTCATCCGACGACCGTCCCCCCCGAGCGGCGGACGAAGGACACGAAAACGTCCTCGAGCGACGGCTCGATCGGCTGTATCGATTCGACGGCGTGGCCGGCGGCAGTCAGGATCTCGGAGATCTGCTGTTGGGCGGCGGTTTGGTCGTCGACCATGGCGTGCACGGCGCGACCGAACATGGTGACCTCGAGAACGCCCGGCGCGTCACGGAGCAATTCGAGCGCCTGCGCCGCATCGGCGGCTGTGACCTCTAGGATAGGCTCTCGAATGGCTTGCTTGAGTGCCTGTGGCCGGTCGAGTGCGATGATCGAGCCGCGATTCATCACGGCGACCCGATGACAGTACTCGGCCTCTTCCATGTAGTGCGTGCTCACGAAAACGGTCGTGCCGCTCTCAGCGAACCCGTAGATCATATCCCAGAAATTGCGACGCGATATCGGGTCCACCCCAGAAGTGGGCTCGTCGAGGAACAGGATCGGCGGTTCGTGCAGTACGGCGCAGCCCAGCGCCAAGCGTTGTTTGTGCCCCAGCGGCAGCTCGCCGGTAAGGCGGTCCTGCCAGTCGTCGAGCCGGGCCATCTCGAGCACCCAATCCTTCCGTTGCTGCAAACGCTCGCCTTCTACGCTATACAGCCCGGCGAACAGCTGGATGTTCTCCAGCACGGTCAGATCGGGGTAGAGAGAGAAAAGCTGGGACATGTAGCCGATGTTGAGCTTGACCTTGTCGATCTCTTGGACGACATCGAATCCGGCGACACGGGCGTTCCCGGAAGTCGGTCGAAGCAGGCCGGTGAGCATCTTGATTGTCGTGGTCTTGCCGGCGCCATTCGGCCCGAGGAATCCGAATATCTCACCCTCGTAGACGTCGAAGCTGACGCGGTCGACGGCGATGAAGTCGCCGAATTGGCGAGTGAGCTGGGAGACTCGAACGGCTTCAGTCATCCTCCGCCTCCCGCCCCTGTACGAGGTCTATGAACACGTCCTCGAGCGACGGCTCGACCGGCCTCTCCTCGAGCACCGCTATCCCGTCTGCCTCGAGGTCCTCGCGGGCGCGCGGCCAATCGGCGGGCCCCCCGGCGAGAATCACGTGGACGGCATCGCCGAACAGCACCGCCTGCCGCACCGTGGGATGAGCCCTCAGAAGATCGCGGGCGCGGCGCGGCCCATCGGTCAGCACCGCGAGCACCTGATCGTGGAGCCGGCGCTGCAACACATCGGGCCGCTCGATCACGCCGACCTTTCCCTTGTGAAAGAGGGCGACACGGTCGCAGCGCTCCGCTTCGTCCAGATAGGCTGTGGACACGATGACAGTCACACCGCTCGCCACCATCTCATGAATGATCAGCCACAGGTCGCGCCGCGAGATGGGATCGACCCCGAAGGTCGGTTCGTCGAGGAGCAGGATGTCGGGCTCGTGCATCAAAGCGGCACAGAGTCCCAGCTTCTGCTTCATGCCGCCGGAAAGCTGGCCCGCCAATCGGTCCTCGAAGGGGCCGAGGCCGGAGAAGGCGTAGAGGCGCTCCAGGCGCGCAGGTCGCTCGCGACCCGGGACCCGATAGAGATCGGCATAGAACTCGATGTTCTCCCTGACCGTCAGATCGGTGTAGAGGCCGAAGCGCTGCGACATGTACGCGATATGGTGCTTCACACTCTCCGGCTGGCGAGCGATGCTGACCCCAGCCACGCTCGCATCGCCCGAACTGGGACGCAGTACCCCGGCGAGCATACGGAGGGTGGTCGTCTTGCCGGCGCCGTCCGGACCGACGATCCCGAACAGTTCACCTGACGCGACTTCGAATGTCAAACCGTCGACGGCGCGCAGGTCGCCGAAGTCACGTGTCAGCCGGTCGAGGGAGACAGCCCGTTCCATCGTCGGTCAGCCCCCGTCGGTCTGTAGCTTCACGTCGGCCGCCAGCCCGGGTTTGAGATCGAAGCTGGGGTCGCCGACGATCTGCACCTTCACCCGGTGGACGAGCTTCACACGTTCCTCTGTGGTCTGCACGTTCCGCGGCGTGAACTCGGCCTCGTCGGCGATGAACACGACACGGCCCTCGTAGCGGCGGTCCGGATAGGCATCCCCGGTGATCGTCGCCGGATGCCCGATGCTGATCCGACCGACCTCGTCGGCACGCACGTAGATTCGGACCCAGCGGTCGTCGGGGTTCATCAGCGTCAACACCGGGACGCCGGCGCCTACCGTCTCGCCGGGCTCACGGTGGCGAACGGTTATCATGCCGTCGAACGGGGCACGGATGATCGCGAAATCGAGTGTCGCATCGATCTGCGCCACCGTCGCCTCGGCCTGGGCGAGGGCCGCACGTTGAGCGGCGATCCGTTCCCACCGCGGTCCCGTCTCCAGGATCTGCAGCGCTTCCTGAACGCTCTCCAGGTCCGCCATCGCCAGCTCGTACGCGGTCTCGGCGCGGTCGAGCGTCTGCTGGCTCACCGCACCACCCTCGAACAGTCGCCGGGCGCGCTCCAGGTCACGCGTCGCGTCGCGCACCCGCTGCTCGGCGGCGCGCAGTGCGGCGCGCCCCTGGGCGATCTCTTCATCGCGAAAGCCCCTTTCCAGCTCGGCCAGCATGGCGCGAGCCGCCTCCGCCTGCGCCTCGGCGGCCCGGCGTCGCGCCTCCAACTCGGTGCGATCGAGCCAGGCCAGCTCCTGGCCTTCCACGACTTTGTCGCCTTCGAGCACGGCAATACGATCGATTCGGCCGGCCGTCTGGAAGCCGAGGTCCGCCTCGGTCGCCTCGACGGTACCCGAGGCGACGACAATATCCGAGTCATCGTTTCGCAGAACGCCGAACCAGAGCGCCACAGCGATTGCGACTAGAACGACGACTGCGATCACGACGCGTCGTCTCTTACTCATTGTTCGGTCTCCACATTTCTATCGAGCCATTCCGCCGTTAGCTCACCCACGACCCTCGCCAGCTCCACACGAGCCGCGATCTGGGCATGCTCTGCTTCTACCAATTGCGACCGGGCACTGGCCAGTTCGGCCTCGGCACGCAGGTAATCGGTCTGAGTGCCGGCGCCAGCGTCGAGCGACAGTTGCTCGATGCGAGCCACTTCCGTCTGGAGTTGGACGGCGCGCCTCAACGCAGATACCAGGGCCCGAGTCTCCAGCGCTGCGTTGAGCGCTCTGTCCACTCCCTCCTCGACCTCGAGCTCCGCGATACGAAGCTCCTCGCGAGCCAGGCGCGTCTTGGCGGCCGCCTGACCCACGGCGTTCGCGCGCGCCCCACCGGTGAACAACGGATAGCTGACCGCGAGCCGCACGTTCCACTCGGTCGTCGTGTTCCAGGCGTCGCTGCTGAACAATTGGTAGGCGCCCCCAAGGCTAACCGCAGGGATCCACGCTGCCTTAGCGACCCGGCGGCTCGCTTCGGCCGCCTGCACGTTCTGGCGCGAGCGCTCCAACTCGGGGTTGAGCGACCTGGCCCGCTCGGCCAGTTCGGCCCGGTCCTCTGAGACAGCCGCGCCCGAGAGCCTGACGGGATGCAGCCGTTCGGAGTGCGCGGCATCGGGAGCGATGCCGACAAGCCGCGCCAACTCGCGTTCCGCAAGGTCGAGCCGCGTGCGGGTCGCCACTTGCTGCGCCTCGGCTGCGGCAAGCGCTGCATCGACCCGCAACAGTTCCACCTGCGCCGCCTGGCCTTCCGTCAGCAGCTGGCTCACGCGCCGACGCTCGGCCTGCAAAGCGTCGATGCGCTGTCCTTGTGCATCCAGCACACCGCTGGCGGTGAGCACCTCGAGATAGGCGCGCGTGACCTGAGCGATGAGCACCATCTCGGTGGCGGCTCGGCCGGCTGCGGCACCGGCGGCGCCGGCACGCGCGCCTCTGATACCGTTCACACGCGCACCGCCGTCGAAGACCGTCCAGGCCAGCGACGCGTTGCCCTGAATCAGCGTCCTCTCGAACTCGATCCGCTCGAACTGGTTCTGTGTGAACCCATGGATCGGCGCTACCACCATCGGCTCCTCGTAACGCATCAGGCTGGCTTGACCGCCCAGTTGGGGCCACCAACTCGACTTCGCCTGGCCCAGCGCCGCGGACGCGGCGTCCTCGCCGGCACGGGCAGCACCGAGGCTGGGATGCGTCTCCCTGGCCAAGACCACCGCCTCGCTCAAGGTCAACCCGTCGCGCCGGATCGCCTCCTGAGCCCGACCTGCCGTGGCAACGCCCAATACAGCGAGACCGGTGAGCGCGAGCAGGTGCGTCGACCCTTTAGTTGCTCTGCATCTCATCTCTCACTCTCCGAATTTGCTGCCAAACCCGCTCGCACGAAGCCGACCACGCTTTCCACCAACTGGGCGCGCGTCTGGGGATCATCCTGATCGATGGCTACACCGGCCTGCAAGGCACGCCGGGCCAGGCTGAGCCAGATCGGCTGCGAACCGATGCTCAACGCCATCAGCTGCGGATCGCCCGCCCGGATCGAGCCATCCTTCTGTCCCTCCACGATCAGCGAAGCGACGAGTCGGATGTTATCGCGCATTACTTCGAGCACCACGTCCGAGATCGGCCGCGCGCTCGCCAGCTGCTGGAGCATCAGACGCGGCAGATCCGGGCTCTCGTACAGAAAAGCGAAAAACGCCCGGACCGCCGCCTCCAACCTCTCCAGCGGCGGACCCGCGCCCGCGGCGGCCCCTCGCAGCCGCTGGCGCGAGGGGCCCAGCGCCGACTCGATGACCGCCTCGTACAGCGCCTCCTTGGAGCCGAAATGGTAGGTGACAGCTCCCAGGTTCACCCCGGCGCGCGTCGTGATGGCACGCACGGAGGCGGCGTCGTAGCCGAGCCGAGCGAAGAGTTCGCGGGCGGCGGTGATGAGAGCAGCCGCGGTGGGATTGGCGGTATAATTCATACGTATGACCTCCTACATACGTTCGTATGATAGCACCTCCCGGCCCACCTGTCAAGCGGCGCTGCGACTTATTCCTAGGCGTCGGCCGGCGCGCTCGGCCGGGAGAAGTGCAACGTCCACCACTCCCGGGCCTTCTCGTGGGTCCAGGCCTCCGGGAAGCGGATCGCGCGAAGCGCCGCGCCCAGTTCAGCGGCGGTTTGGAAGCGTCGGCGCGGGTCCTTCTCCAGGCACTTCATGACAACTTCGTCCAGCGCGGGAGGGATGCTGATCTCGGAGGCCACGGCGGGGCGCTCGGGGGACGACCGCAGATGCTGGAGGATGAGCTCGACGCTGGTGGGCGCGTCGAAGGGTGGGCGACCTACGAGCATCCAGTAGGCGACGCCGCCGAGCGAGTAGAGGTCGGCCCGCTGGTCGACGGGCCCCATCTCGCTGACCGCTTCAGGGGGCATGTATCGCGGCGTGCCGAGCAGTGTTCCTACCGCGGTGATGGCTTCGGACTCGTCGCTACGGATTCGCTTTGCCAGGCCGAAATCGAGGACCTTGACGAAGTCGTAGAGATCGCCGCGATGGGTGAGGAAGATGTTCGACGGTTTAATGTCACGGTGGATAATGTTCTTGTCGTGGGCTTCGGCCAGAGAGCCGCATACCTGAGTCAAGATGAAGGCGGTGCGCTCGGCTGGAACGGGCCCGAAGCGAGTCACGAGCTCTTCGAGGCTCAGCCCATCCAGGTACTCCATGGCGTAGTAGAACGTATCGCGCTCGGTACGTCCGAAGTCGTAGATCGTGATGGTGTTGGGATGGGTGAGCGTCGCTGAGAGACGAACCTCACGCTCGAAGCGTGCGACGGCGTTTTCACCTTCGCCGGGCCCGGCCTCCATCACCTTCACCGCCGAGGGACGGCACATCAACGCATGTTGCGCGACGAAAACGCGGCCCATGCCGCCGTGGCCGATCTCACTCTCGATCACGTAGTTACCGTAGCGCTGTGCCTTGTGAAGGGACAGTCGCATGTGGTAGAGACCCTTGGTGAACATCACCGAGATGGCCGCCAGAATGCCGAGTTGAAATGTCCCTTCGAGCAGCGGGGCGCGAAAGGCCGCGATCCCTCCGTTCGCCAGCCAGTAGTCCTGCAACTCCGGTATCGACGTATAGCCCAGCCAGCCGATCAGCGGAAAACCCATTGCGCCCGTCAGAGCCAAGCCGACCTGTGAGGCGACGGGGACCGGGATGAAGGCAGCATGGACGAAGAGGAGGATCGAGATCGCGAAAGTCGGGATCTCGTTGAGGTCGTACACGACGGCAATGAAGTGTGACAGCAGAATACAGAAAGTCACGACAGAGTAGTCGATGACCCAAAGGGCACGTGTGCTCCAACTGTGAACGAGCAGCAGCAGCACGGCCAAAGCGATGGAAACGATGTACAGGTCGTAGACCACATCGATCCACGGCGCGAAGAGGGTGTCGACCTCGGGGTCGAGCCCGGTTAAGTCGATATAAAAGAAGTGGACGGCAAGTGCGACGATGAAACCGAAGATCAGCACGAGCTTTAGCCGGGCCTCCAACAGTCGGTGCAGCGCCTCCTCGAACGACGGGATCGTTTCCGAGGAGAAGCTGACGGGCCCTTCGGCTAACGGCCCTGCGGTCATGCCAATGATACCCTCTGGCCGGACGGAACTCATACGACCCGCGAACCACTTCTGCTCATCACTATGTCGTGGCGCCGATGGTGGCGCAAGCGAGGCCTAGCGGCGCTGCTTTGCCAGCCACTCCTGGAAGCGGCGCGACTCCGATTCATCGCTGCCGTCGGAGGACGAACCGCGCGCCATGACCCAGCAAAGCCAGGCCGCGAAGACGATGGAGACAATCAGTATTACGCTGCCCAGCCCCTGTAGGAGACCGGCGATGCGTGTGTCGTAACGTAGCCAGTCCATGCGGCTGAGCAGATACCACCAGTCGTGCTCGGCTTCCGGCCCCAGGCTGACGAGCGGGAGCTCGAGGGCCCGTGCGTCGCCTATGTAGCGCGCCAGAATCAGAGCGCTGAAGCCGAGCCAGGCGCCGCAGACTGCGAACCCGAAGTAGTCTCCCTGCCGCCAGACCAGGAGGAGCGCGGCGATGGTGGGGATGGCAAGCTGGGTGACGCTACCACCGGCGATCATCGGGACTTCGCCCAGCGGCGCGAAGACGATATGCCCCATCTCGTGGAAAGCGAGCGTGATGCCGGAGAAGATGCTGCTATAGCCGGGATCGCTCAGCGACCGGAAGGCAGCGTAGATCAGGTAGGCGATGATGAGAGCGCGCCAGTGCCAGCTACGACCGGTTGCCCAACGTCTAGCGGATTCGAGGAACTGGGCTGGAGAGGTCACCCTCGGTTCGCCTTGCAGGGACCCGGGTTCGGTATACGGTGGGCGGTGGGCGGTAATTGGAAGTGACAGCTGTCCAATTTCGAAACCACCGCCTACCGCCTACCGCCTACAGTTCTAAGTGCTGCTCGAGGTCGAGCGGCGAAATGTAGAGCCTGAACTTCTCATCATCGGCCAGCTTCGTCTCGAGGATCTTGTTGAGCACGTCCTCACCGAGCGTCTTCATCAACAGGTCGCTCTTTTCCGCCACCTGGACCGCCTCGTAGAGATCGTGGGGCAGCGACAGCACACCCAGTCGCTCGCGCTCGACGGGCGTCAGCTCGTAAAGGTCCTGAGTCATCGGGTCGGGCAGCTGTAGCTTGCGCTCCATTCCGTCGAGGCCGGCGGCGAGCATGACGGCGAAGGCCAGATAGGGGTTGCAGGCGGCGTCGGGGAACCGGAGCTCGACCCGCGTCGCCATCTCTTTACCCGGCTTGTACATCGGCACACGGACAAGGGCCGACCGGTTGCGCTCGGCCCAGGCGATATAGACCGGCGCCTCGAAGCCCACCACCAAGCGCTTGTAGGAGTTGTACCACTGGTTGGTGATGAGTGCCATCTCGCGCGCATGGTCGAGCACGCCGGCCAGGAAGTGTTTGGCATTGGCCGACAGGTGGAAGCTCTCATCTTTGGAGTAGAAGGCGTTGGTCTTCTCGTCCTCGAAGATCGACAGGTGGGTGTGCATGCCGCTGCCGTTTTCGCCGAACAAGGGTTTTGGCATGAAGGTGGCATAGACACCGTTGCGTCGCGCGATCTCCTTTACCAGGTACTTGTACGTCTGCAGGCCGTCGGCCATGTACAGCGCTTCCTGATATTTCAGGTCGATCTCGTGCTGGCTGGGCGCGACCTCGTGGTGCATGTATTCCACCGGAATCCCCATCGATTCCAGCGCGAACACGGTAGCCTCACGCAGATCGTCGCCCAAGTCAACGGGGTTGATGTCGAAGTAGCCCGCCCGGTCGATGGCCGTCGGGCGCTCCTCATCGGCGAAGTAGTAGAATTCGGCCTCGGGCCCGATGTTCATGTGGTCAAAGCCGAAGTCTCTCAAGCGCGCCAGATTGCGCCTAAGGACCTCGCGGGGGTCGCTGGCATAGGCGCTGCCGTCCGGGTTGCGGACTTCGGCAAACATGCGGATCGACCGCGAGCCGCCAATCGTGAACGGGATGACCTGAGCCGTGGAGGCGATGGGGAACGCCACCATGTCGCTTTCCTGGATCCGCTTGTAGCCCTCGATCGAAGACCCGTCGAACCCCATCCCCTCCTCGAAAGCGCCCTCGATCTCCGGCAGCGTCACCGCGAAAGACTTCAAGAAGCCCAGCAGATCGGTGAACCAGAGCCGGACCGAGGTGACACCGTGGTCGGAGCAATACTTGATGACATCCGCGGGAGTCGAGAGATCGAGCCCGCCGTAGCACTCCATCTCGTGGACGTACTCGCCCATATTGTCGCGGAATCGCTCTACCTTGGCCAAGAACTCGCTCATCTGCATGGAACTGCGCCTCCGTAGGTTGGGGATTACCGGTTCTTGTGGGAAAACGGGCCGCCGGGTGGCGCGCACCTGCCGAATCTACAGGGCGTCGGGGAAAATGCGAGGGGGCGACCGCGGGCAGCGAAGCCTGGCAGAACCTCGCGCCGGGTGCCAGATTTCTGCGGTGGGGCGGAAAGTGATCGGTGAGCAGTAATCGGTGGTCAGTGGGGCCCGATTGCACGACGCGCCAAAGCTCATTGACCACGATTACTGATTACTGATCACTGATTACCGATATTGATTGCCGATTACCGACTACCGACAACCGATCACTCCATGTCTAAACCAACCAGGCGCTGTCTCAGCCTAGCTATCGTCGGGCTCCTCCTCGCCTCCTGCAGCGGCCCGCTTCAGGGGCAGCCCAGCGAATCACCGGTCAGGTTGATAGTTCTGATCTCCGTGGACCAGCTGCCGCAGTATCTTCTGCAGCGTTACGCAGGTCTGTACCGCGGCGGTCTGCGACGCCTGATCGAGCAGGGCCGCAGCTACGGGCAGGCGGTCCACGACCACGCCATCACGGTGACCGCGCCCGGCCATGCGACGCTGGTCACCGGAATGGTGCCGGCCCGGCACGGCATCGTGGCGAACGCGTGGTACGAGCGCGTGGGAGAGGAGTGGCGTTATACACACAGCGTCGACGACGCCACTGAGCGGGTCGTTGGCTTTCCGCACCTGGTAGGGAAATCGCCGAGGAAGTTGGCGGTGAGATCTCTTGCGGAGTGGTTGGCCGCGGCCGATCCCGACGCCCGTGTCTTTACGGCCTCTGGCAAGGCACGAGCGGCGGTGCTCACCGCAGGCGGGACTCGAGGGCACGCCTACTGGTTCGAGAACGATGTGGGCCGCTTCGTGACCTCGACCTACTACCGCGATTCGGATCCCGATTGGGTGGATCGCTTCCACGCGGATGTTCTCTCACAGTTCTTCAGCGACTCGACCTGGGAACTAACCGTGCCGGAGGCGGCGCGACAGCTGGCCAGGGCCGACTCGGCCGTATTCGAGTACCGAGGAGCACACACTACCTTCCCCCACAGCTATCGGCGTGAAGTGGATGAGGAAGAGGCCGATGACCCTGCCGAGTACTACGGCTGGTGGGACCACACACCCGAACTCGATCGAGCCATACTCGCCTTCGCCGAGGCCGCGATCAACGAGCTCTCGCTCGGCCAACGCGGCTCGGTCGATTTCCTGGCGCTGGGGCTCTCGCAGCTGGATCGAGTTGGGCACCGCTTCGGCCCATTCAGCCTGGAACAGCTCGACGCGATCCTGCGATTGGACCGGGCGCTGGGCGACTTCTTCGAGTTCCTCGACGGCACAGTCGGTAAGGGTCACTACGTCGTTGGCCTGTCTTCCGACCACGGTGTGTTGCCGGTCCCCGAGTACCCGGACGAGTTGGGGTTGTCGAAGCGCCGGATCAGTCGCGAGGAGTGGCGGACCGCGCGTCGCG
>JASFTI010000063.1:0-13217 GCA_050053635.1 Gemmatimonadales bacterium | reverse complement strand
AATTGACCGATCCCCGGCCGCGAAACGTTCCCACTCTGCTCCCCCCAAGGAAGTAGAATCATGAAACGCCGCCTCCCGAGCGCCGCCGCGATCTTTCTGCTGATCGGCAGCGCGAGCGCCACCGTCGCCCAGACCGCCGATCCCGACCTCGCTGAGGTCCGACTCGGGGCTGTCGCCGCCTTAGCACTAGCCGAGAATTGGCAAGACTGGCGACAGGACGGGCCCGAGAACGCCGGGATATGCCTGCTCGGAAATGTCGAGACCGATGGCAGGGGCATTCAGGTCAGCACGATCAACACGGCGATCCGCGTCGCTAGGCTCAGTGGCTGCTCCAATGAGCGGACGATCGGCGCCGCGATCCTCACGCCAACCGGCCTCTTCGACCACGCTCAGCTTCAGGAACTGGCGTGCGCCGCAGTCCGCGGCCACGCCAACTGGCTCGTGTTCGGAATCATCACAGGGACCGAGCGGAAGATCCTCAGCAGCGGCGAAGTGATCGTCGTGGCTCAGGGCCTCTGGTGCACGATCGTCGAGGAGCCCGTCCCGCTCCTGGCAGGCCTCCCAACCGGGACGCCGTAGGCACAGGCTAGCCGTCTCGATCCACACGCCCTAACTATTAGCGAAGACACAGCAGGTGCGGCGCCGGCCCTGGGGGCCGGTGCGCCCGGCGTCATCCAGACTCGCCGGCCTGTCTGCGACAGGCGACGATCAGGAAGAGGAACGTGAAATGCTCAAAATTGAGAAGATACTGTATCCCACAGATTTCTCTCGCTGCGCCGGCCACGCTCTTCCCCACACCTTGCATCTAGCGGAGACCTACGGGGCCGAGCTTCACCTGCTCCACGCGCTAGTGCTCCACGAAGCGGATCCGAGCAGCCTGTCGCATCGGCTTCCCGACATGGAGGAGCTCTACACGGCGCTGGAGGAGCACGCCGACACTCAGATGAAGACCGCGATGCAGGAACACGAGCGAGCCGGTTTCAAGATCAAGAGCACGCAGGTGCGTGCCATTTCTGCCGCCGGCGCGATTCTCGACTACGCGACGGATAACGAGATCGACCTAGTGGTCATGGGCACCCATGGGCGTCGAGGGCTGAGGCGATTGCTGCTAGGGAGCGTGGCGGAAGAGGTCGTGAGGCTCGCCCCCTGCCCCGTCCTCACCGTGCCCGAGCGGGAGGACCGTGCCTCGCCGGACCACGTCGAGCGCATTCTCGTGCCCGTCGACTTTTCAGAGCACGCCAAGCTCGCCCTGGCCTACGCGGTACAACTAGGCGAGGGCTATGGCGCGCAACTTCACCTCCTCCACGTCGTCGACGAGGTCATCTACCCCGACTTCTACCCTCCTGTGATCCCTTCCGGAGGCTCGGTCACCGAGGAGCTGCGTGACCAGTCGCTGGAGAGGATGAGAAGCCTGCTCTCGGACTTCGAAGACATCGATGCGGCTGTCCACGTACGCGCCGGCCGGGCTGCACCGGAGATCGCCGACTTCGCCAAAGGCCACGACGCCGACCTCGTCGTCATAGCCAGCCACGGCCTGACCGGCATCAGCCACGTGCTCCTCGGCAGTGTCACCGAGCAGCTCATCCGTCGGGCACGCTGTCCTGTTTTCACCGTGAAGGGTTTCGGCAAGAAGGTCTACGAGGCCTAGAAGCAGAAGCTTGGCAGGCTACAAAGCATGAGCCCGGGCGGGCCTGCCAGTCCTCGTGCGATTAGCCCCAACCATCTTTTTTCCGGCAGGCTACCCGGGCTCACTTTCGCTCTCCACCCCAGGCGTTGTGGCACCGTGAAGTACACCTCGGGCTTCGAACACCCGACCTAAGAGCACAACACGTACCACTAGGGAACCGACCTCCCGAATCCGTTGCTATTACGTCGCTTAGCCGCCTCAGTCGATTCCGGCCCACCCCCTGACGCGTGACACCCTGACACAGACCGGGACAGCGAAGCGTCCCTTACCGGGCCTAGAAGGCCACGAAACCCCTTGCCCCGATTGACGATCATCCTGATCCCCTTGCGCGGCGAGGAGAGGGTGAGAAGTTACGTGTGTGGCACTATGTCCCATTGCGCCGGTCCGCTGACCGTCTGCGGCTCGAGACACGGCGGCGGCCGGGCCGGCGGTCGCTCCCATAACTTGAGCGCTATCAGCCGGTTAGACTCGTCGCCCCGCCCGGCGTCAGCATGGGCCGGGCGCGGCACGGAACCTTCAATAGCATCGAAGCAGGAAGCCTGAGCGTAGCCACTAGGGGGTTGTGTTGGCGCTGGAACTGACAATCCTGGATGGTTTGCCCGACCCGATCTTTATCGTAGATCGGCGAGGCGCGGTGGCGTACCTGAACCGGGCGTGCGAGGCGACCTTCGGTCTACCGGCGGAGCGCGCTACGGGGCAGCTGCTGGCAGAGCTTCTGGCAAACAAGTTGGACGAGGGCTTGCGTGCGCTGCTCTGCCCGCCCCGAGGGCAGGTCAGCCCGGCGTCTCTGCCGTCGGCGCGAATCGGGAGTTCCTTTTGGGATGCTCGGATTACTCCGGCCTCGGACGGGATGACAGTGGTCCACTGCCTCCCCTCTTCCAGTCAGCAGGCTCGCTGGCCCGAGCTGGTCGCCGATTCGGCCGACGCGATTTGGGCGGTGGACGGCGAGGAACGGATAATCGCCTGGAATCGGGGTGCAGAGGAGATCTTCGGCTATACATCAGAAGAGATTATCGGCGAGCCGGTGACCCGGCTGATCCCAGTAGACCTGATCGAGCAGCGGGAGCCGGAGCGCCTGCGCAAGGCGCTGCGCGAGCTGGGCTCGGTGCGGGATTACCAGACGCGCCGGCTGACCAAAGATGGCCGTGAAGTAGAAGTCAGCCTGACCAGCACCGTCCCGCGCAACGGCTCGGCGAACAGCCTGGCGGCTTCAACGATCGTGCGTGATCTGTCGTATCGCCGGCAGATCGAGCGCCAGGTCATCGAATCGGAGAAGATGGTCACGCTCGGCCAGCTAGCGGCCAGCGTGGCCCAGGAGATCGGTGCACCGCTGACAACGATCGGGATCGTAGTGGAGAAGCTGCGCAGGTCGGGGCTGGATGATGGAGACGCCGACAAGCAGCTCGAGACAGCGGCGGAGCAGCTAAGCCGTATCGCGCGTCTCACCCATGGGCTCATCGAGCTGGCGAAGCCCGGTGAGCTACACCTGTCCCAGGTGCAGCTCTGCGAGATCATCGACCGCGTCGTTGAACTGTCAGAGCCATCGCTGACCCGGGCCGGAGTAACCGTTGAGACACGCTGCGAGACGATGCCGCCGGAGATCCTGGCCGACGCGGGACAGCTCCAGCAGGTGTTCTTGAACTTGCTAATGAACGCCCAGCGGGCGCTGGAGCCCTCGGGCGGAGGCGAGGTCGGGATCGCAGTGGGGTTGGTCGAGGGCTTTCCCAGAGAGGGGCGGCCGCTGCGCCAGGCGATTAGCGTTGAGCTCTGCGACAACGGTCCGGGGATTCACCCGGCGGACCTGCACTACATATTTGCTCCGTTCTTCTCGCGCTCTGGGGGCTCGGGGCTGGGGCTGGCACTGGCAAAGCAGATTGTCCATGCCCACGGCGGCACCATCGAGGCCCGCTCGCAGCCTGGGAGCGGCGCGACATTCACGATACTTCTACCGGTGGAATCCGATGCATGACGAGGCGGGCACTCTCGAGATGACTGCCAAGGTCCTGGTCGTCGAGGACGACGAGGTACTTCGGCAGCTCCTCATAGACGTGTTGAGCGATCAGAGTTACGAGGTCGAAGCAGCCGAGACCGGCGAAGAAGGGTTGCGGGCCATGGAGCAGGATGTCTTCGACGTTATCCTGCTCGACATCAACCTACCCGGAATGGACGGCATGGAGGTCCTCAGGCTCGCGCCTGCCAGGCAACCGGATGCCCAGGTTGTCATGATGACCGCATTCGGCACCGTCGATACGGCGGTGGAAGCGATGAAACAGGGCGCTTTCGATTACATCAACAAGCCCTTCAGTACCGAGGAGTTGCTGCTTACGATCTCCCGCGCCCTCGAGGAGCAGGACCTGCGGCGCGAGGTGGCCCGCCTGCGTCAGAAGGCACGCGGTGTCGGCGGTGATATTCAGATCGTTGGGAAGAGCCCCGGGATGCAGCGGGTCATCGACCTGATCGCGCGCGTTGCCCCCAGTCGCGCCACGGTGCTGGTCACGGGCGAAACCGGTACGGGTAAGGAACTGGTCGCGCGTGCCATCCACGAGGCGAGCAACCGGGCGAACAAGCCCTTCATGCCGATCAACTGCGCCGCCATTCCTGAAAATCTGCTCGAGTCCGAACTGTTCGGCCACATGAAGGGTGCGTTTACCGGCGCGATCCAGAACAAGAAGGGACTCTTCGAGGAAGCTTCTGGAGGAACGGTCTTCCTCGACGAGATCAGCACCATGTCGATGTCGCTGCAGCCGAAGCTGCTTCGCGTCTTGCAGGAGTACGTGATAATGCGGGTCGGCGGCCGGCAGCCGATACCGGTCAATATCCGGCTGATCGCGGCGACGAACCTCGACCTGAAGAAACGGGTGGCAGAAGGCAACTACCGAGAGGACCTCTACTATAGGCTGAACGTCTTCCCTATCGATGTCCCGCCACTCAGAGGACGAGCTGAGGACATCCCGCTCCTCTCGAATTATTTCCTGCAGAAGTACTCCGAGCTGTACACGATCGACGCACCCAAGCTACCGGCCCGCACGCTCGACGGGATGATGAGCTACTACTGGCCGGGCAACGTTCGCGAGCTGGAGAACTTCATCGAGCGCGCAGTGGTGCTGCACGCCAGCGGCGGCAGCGCGACGATCGGATTCGAGCTACCCTCCGGCGCCGAGGAGCAGGACGGCGGAGCGAACATTCTCGATGAAGCTCAGAGAAAGCGTTGGACATTTGAAGATCTGGAGCGCGAGTATATCTTCCGGGTACTGGAAAGCGTGCGCTGGAAGAAGACCGAGGCAGCCGAGATCCTCGGCATCGACCGGCGGACCCTCTACCGCAAGCTGAAAAGGTACGAGACCGAAGGTGCCAGTGGCCCTGAATGAAGAACGCTCACACCCAGGAAGATAGGCTCCGCGCTCTCGCCGAGGTCAGTCGGGCCGTCAGCGCGTCGCTCGCTCACGAAGAGATTCTCGCACAGATCTGTACGCATGCCGCCCGCCTGCTCAATGCAGAGTCGGCGGTGATGACCGAGATGTGTGACGACTGCGAGACAGAGCGTGTACCCTGCTTGAAAGTCGTGGCAACGAGTCCCGACGCCAGCATCGGACTCGGCGAATTCCTCTCTCTGGAAGGTAGCCTCAACGGTATTGCCATCACCGAACGTCGCACATTCTTGATTAACGACGTGATGGGCGACGAGCGAGCCGATCGCGCGATGGCTAAGAAGCTCGGCGTTCGGCAGGAGGTTATCTCGCCGCTCTACTACGGCGACGAGCCACTCGGCACGATCTTCAGCTTCAACTCCATACAAGAGAGAGACTTCACTGAAGCCGACGCAGAGATCTTGGAGTCGTTGGCGGCCCAGGCCGCTATCGCACTGCACAACGCCCACATCTTCGAGAGCGAACAGAAGCGTCTCGAGGAACTCACGGCGCTGCGCGCTGCCCAGGACGACAACATGCGGCGGCTGCAGGCCTTGATTAGGGCCGGGATGGCGCTCAACAGCCGGCTCTCCCTGGACGAGGTCCTGCAAACGCTCGTCGACTCGGCCCGCGAGGTCATCAAAGCTCGCTACGCGGCCCTGGGCGTCCTGGACAGCTCCGGCAAGTCGCTGGCCCGGTTCCTACACTCGCCCGTCGAGCCGGAGACTGTGATCCGCATCGGCCGCTGGCCGACGGGCGGCGGCACCCTGGGGGTCATGCTGCGCGACTCGCAGACGGTCCGCATGCGCGACCTGCGGCGACACAAGGACTTTGCAGGTTTTCCCGAGGGGCATCCGGCGATGCACTCGCTGCTCGGCGTACCGATCCGCATCGGGAACCGCGTCTTCGGCAACCTCTACCTGACCGAGAAGATCGGGGCCGACGAGTTCAGCGCTGAGGATGAAGAGCTGGCCGAGCTGCTTGCCGCGCAGGCCGCCGTGGCCGTGGAGAACGCGCAGTTGGCGGAGCAGCGCAGCCAGTTCCTCACCATCGTCAACCATGAGATCAAGAACGCCGCCGCCGGTGTGGTCGGCTGGACCGACCGTCTGCGAAAGCTCACCGACCACGCGGATCAGCGACTCCAGGAAGGCGCCAGCTATGCGTCCGAGGGTGCTCAACAGTTGCACCGCCTGGTTGTCGACCTTCTCGATCTCAGCCGCATCGAGGCTCGCCAGCTCGAACTCGACTTCCGCGGCGCCGACCTCCGGGCCCTGATCCGCGAGGTGGTGGCTACCGTACGACCCACCGCCGAGCGACAGCAGATCGAACTCCGCGTTTCCGGACTCGACAAGCGCACCATCGTGCAGACCGATGGGACTCGGGTGCGCCAGATCCTGCTCAACTTGCTGTCGAACGCCCTCAAGTTCACGAAGAGCGGCGGTCAAGTGGACCTCGAACTGGCGGCGGTCGACAAGGGCTGGGCGATTACCGTCTGCGACACCGGCCCCGGTGTTGATCCCGCGGTAGGCGAGCGAGTCTTCGAAGCCTATCGTGCCGGCACCTTCAAGGTACCGCAAAGCGGCGCCGGCCTCGGCCTGGCCATTTCGCGCGAGCTCGCCCGACTCCTCGGCGGCGAGCTCTCGCATCTCGACGGCGTCGGAGCCGGCGCTTGTTTCAGACTTTGGCTCCCCTCTAAACCGCCCGCGGCCGCCCGGCAGGGCACGCAGTCCTGATCCGCAGGGCTGGGGCAGAAGCGTGCATCGACTCGACAAGTCGGGTCAGGATGTCCCTTGCCGCCGCGGCGAAGCGGCGCGCGCCCGATGCTGTAACACATTATATCACAGGTACTTAGCACAGGAGCCCGACTCGGCACGATTCATCCATAGCGCTGAGGAGGCCGGGCGGCTTTGGAGTCGAGCGCCCGAGGATCCTCACAAGCGGGAAGACTGGGCAGTTGATCACGCGAGCGATATTCGTTCTGACGAGCACGGAGGCCGGCGAGCAGTTTCTCAGGGTCCTCCCCGACCTGCGAGCGCTCGGCCTCTCGGAAGCCACGGTCCTCCACCTGGTATCGGCGCAGCCGGGACCGGCGGAGCCGATGCCCGAGCTGGCGACCTGGGTGCGCCACTTCGACGCGTCGTTACCCAAGGTGGAGCTGGCATTGAAGCGCGGCGACCCGGTGAAGTGGATATACGAACTGGCCCGGGTGCGTGCGGTGGACATCGTGGTCATCTCCGGTGTTCCGAACGGGACCGATTGGGATTTTGAACGTGTCTCCTCGCCGTTGCGTGTGCTTGGGATCCCGATCCTCTTCCTGCCTGAGGAACACGTGGAGGGTCGGCTCTGTGATCAGGTGCTCGTAGCGATCAGGTCGCCCGATACGCTGGAGCGCGCCGTCACAGGGTTACAGAATTGGTTCAGCGCCGGGGAGCTGCGCGCCGTCCACGTCTCACCAACTCGGGTGGCTGGGGCGCCATGCGAGTGTGACGGCGTGAGTCTCGAGATCGTGGACAATAAGGGCGATGTCGCCGGCACGCTGCTCAGTCAAGCCGAGGAATGGGGGGCGACGCTGCTGACGATCCTGGCGGAGGCCGAGTCCGAAGGCGCCGAAGGGGGCGGGGTGCCGGTAGTGAAACCGCTGATCCAGGACTCGGTGCGGCCGATTCTCATCTGGCCGGCGCAGGGGAAGGCGCACCTTACGCGTTAGTCGGTCAGGGGTCGGGCCACCTTCCCGTAGACCTTCTCGAAACTCGAGATGGTCGGCTTTCGTATATTGGATATCGAGGAAGTACCACGGAAAGGCCCGGCGAAGAGCCGGGCCTTTCATTTCACGTGCGCTGGTGGCGTCTAGAAAGGCGAAAGACCTCGCGAGCCGAACGTTTCTGCCCCCAGGTGCTGGATGATCGGAATCCCATAGGCAGCGATAATCAGCACAACGGCTGCTGCGACCCACAGACCCCAGCGATCCAGAATCGGAGCTCTGTCGCCCGGCGACTCCAACGGCTCAGCAAACTCTATCGCCGGTTGCCCCCGCCTTCGACCGGCTAGCCCGGTACCGAACATCACGGCAACGAAGCAAAGCGAGCTGGCGAAGAGCAAGACGCCGCCCACCGCCGATATGCCCGTGCCGGCAACCCAACCCTGGGCGACTTCGCTGCCGCCGTACTCGAACTGGTAGATACGGCGAGGCATCCCGGCCAGGCCCGTCAGGTGATTGGCGATCGCAAACAGCAACATGCCTACGAACCACAGGTACGGCTGGATACGCGCCAGCAGCGAGAGCTCCAGATCACGCCCGAGCAACTTCGGCACCAGGTAATACGAGATCCCCATGAAAGTCAGCGCCACAGCGGTCCCCACGGTCGTGTGGAAGTGGCCCTGAACCCACGCAGTATTGTGTATCATGGCGTTCATGCCAAACGAGGCGTTAATCGCGCCCCCGAAGCCACCGACCGCGAACATCAGCATGGCCAGGGCTACGCTGGAAAACGCCGGGTTGCCCCAGGGCAGCTCCTCCAGCCAATCGAACCAACCCTGTGCCCCCTTCATGCGGCCCGCCACTTCGAACGAGGCGATGACTGTGAACGCCGTGATGAAGCTCGGGAACAGAATCCACATCGTGTTGAAGGTATGGAAGAGCTTCCAGCCAGCCGACACACCGGGGTCCATGAACTGGTGGTGGAACCCGACCGGTGTGGACAGAACGATGAACAACACGAATACCAGTCGGGCCAGCGGGTCACTGAACAACTTACCGCCGGCGATCTTCGGCGCCATCGTATACCAGACTACGTAGGCCGGCAGCAACCAGAAGTAGACGAGAGGATGCCCGAACCACCAAAAGAGTATACGCGCCATCACCGGATCGACCTTGTCGACAATCCCCAGGGACCAGGGTATGAGCATCAGAACCACTTCTGCTGCAACCCCGATTGTCGCCAGAATCCAAATGATGACCGTCGCCAGCATGCCGTGAACCGCCAGCGGTACCCGTTCGCTCGGATTCTCCCGTCTCCAGACGCGGTAGCTGTGGATCAGCACCCAACACCAGCCCCACGAGCCGATCACCAGAAGGGCGGCACCGATATAGAACAGCGGGTGAGCCTTGAGCGGCGGGTAGAAGGTGTAAAGCACCGAAGCCTTGCCCCAGAGTACTGCCCAAGCGGTTAGGACAGTACCCAGCAGCGCCACCCAAAAGGAACCCCAGGCGAACTTCTTCAGCTCGATCGGCCGACCCAGAGCCCGCTCGCTGATAACGTAGCCCAGCCCCATGATGAAGAACGTGGTGAACACGAGCGCCATCAGAACACCGTGCGCCGTGACTGACAGGTAGTACATCTTGGCGGTGCGCCACGGTAGATCGAGGTCCGCCCGCGAGAGCGCTTGCATCACCGCCATCGCCGCAGCCACCGCGAAGGCCGAGATAGCCACCCAGAAGTTCGCCATAGCGAGACGGCGGGACTCGATCATCTCGAACCTCCCATCTCCTCGACCACGAGTTTGGCCGACATGGCGTGATGGCCTAGACCGCAGTACTCGTTGCAGACGATTAGGTACTCGCCGGCTTCGCCGAACTCAGTCGTAAACTGGCTTACGTAGCCGGGGACCACCATCGTGTTCGCGTTCGTTCCGACAATCTGGAAACCGTGTATTACGTCGGGGCTGGTGAGCCGGAAGGTCACCGGACGTCCACGCGGTACATGGATCTCGTTGGGCAAGAAGTTGAAGATCATCGCCTGTACCACGACCGTCGCGCTGCCATCCTCGTGGATCGTAACGCCCGGTTGACTGAACTCAGGGTCGCTGCGCACGGTCTCCGGGTCGATCATCTCGACGTGGCTGGGCGGTCGGACTGCCATCCCGAACGTCGTCAAGCCGATCGATGCGAGGAAGATGACGATGATCCCTACGGCCGCCCACATCCAGATCTTCTCGTAGAAGTCGACGTGCATAGCCGCCTCACTGGGTTAGCGTCCCGCGCGGGACGAACACGAAGAAGTAGATGATCAGCCAACCGAGGGCGAACAGCAGGCCGTAGACCACGACGATCGCCAGGGTCCCCTTCGGATGCCCGCCGACGCCGGAAGACCGCTCGGACGACGGTTTGGGGTGCTCGTCGTTCACACGTGCCTCCGTGTGCTAGAGAACTTGGTGTACTGAGTAATCTGCCCGACAATGGGATGAAATTCCCGGGATTCTATCGGAAACGGCCCGTATGTCAATTACGAGAAGGCCCGGCTTTTCGCCGGGCCCGACTCCACCGGGGTTGCCCCCAGATGTGACTACGACCCCTACACGCCGGAAACGGCGCTGGGCGCCTTCAACACCTCCGCCAGCGTCGTCTCCCTGAAGAAGCGACAGACTGGTTCCCTCACCCGCTTCCAGCGCTCGTGCAGTTGGCAAGAATTCTCTTCGGAACAGCGCGGAAGTCCCAGGAGGCATCCGCACTCGAGCCAGGTCGGGTCCAGCGGTTCGAGCACATCGGCAAGCGAGAGAGCCTCGGGCGAGGTGGCGAGCCGGAAACCGCCCCGGGGACCCCGCTCGGAACTCAGGATACCGGCCCGGGCCAGCTGGTGGAGAGTCTTCGAGAGGTAGTTGGCCGGAACGCCCAACGCTTCGGCAATCTCGTTGGCCCGCACCGAGGCGCCCCTCCCCTCCGTTACGATGTAGACCACGGCGCGCAGCGCATATTCCCCTGTCTTCGAGATCACGTCGCCCAACCTCCTGTTTCTGATCCGTTCCGCCGCTCTTGTCTCCGGCCCCCGGACCGGGCAACCCTACCCAGATTGGGGCCAGATGCCTCTAAACCCGAGCCTGCCTTCCGCCCGAGCGTCGTCGATGTCCAGCGACGGGGTCACGGGCAAGCCGTTTGAGCGGCCGTTCGGGCAGCGCCAGAAGGTCTAGGAGGCATACAGCATGCCAAGGAGGCTCATGAGCTCCCAACCGTCTATCCGGTTGCGGCGAGAACCCCTAGATTGTGCACCCGATCAATCCTGCGTTAGCCTCTGCCGTTCGACAGTCGCCGCAGCGCGAATCGTGTCAGACGAACGGCCGAACCTCATGAAGGAGAACACGATGCGGGAAGCGGTGGAGCAGCTCTGGCCCGAGCTCCTATGGATAAGAGACCCAGAGCTACGAGAAAAGGTCACGCAGACCTGGATACGAGCCTTCGAACTGAGCCCCCTGGAGCCGCAGGACCTGAATGAGATCCCGTTCACCCTACTTGTGCCCGACTGCCCCGCCACGTTCATGGAACACAAACGCTGCGTGGTGCACATCGCACGGAAGGCGGCCGAATCGATGCACGAATTCTTGGGGAAGGCTCTGAAGATCGATATCGACACGGTTATCGCTGGGGCCATTCTTGCCGACGTTGGCAAACTGCTGGAATACGAGAAGATCGACGGCGAGGTGCGGCAGAGTGACCGGGGTCGGTCGTTGCGCCACCCATTCACCGGGGTCGGCCTGGCGATGGCGTGTGGCGTGCCCGACGAGGTATCCCACATCATCGCTGCACATGCCGCCGAGGGAGATCTGGTGAAGAGGAGCACGGAGGCGTACATCGTACACCACGCGGACTTCATGTCGTTTTTGCCGTTTAAGAACCTGTGAATCCAGTAAGCAGTAAGCGGTGAGCGGCAGGCGGTGAACGCGTTCGCTCGGCCTAACACCCACTGCTCACCGCCCACTGCTCACCAGCCACTGACATAGGAGCTCGACATGTCCGAAACGATCACTGCGACCATGTCCCGCTGGGCGGCCAAGCTCGAGTACGACCAGATCGGCCAGCGTGCCACTCACGAGGCGAAGCGCTATCTGCTCGACTCGCTGGGCTGCGCCTTCGGCGGCTACCGCCAAGAGGATGCTCGCCACGCGTTGGACGTTCTGGGCGAGATCGCGGGGGCCGGAGCGGCGACGATTTTGGGAAGCGGCAAGAAGGCCGACGTGGTCTCAGCATCGCTGGCGAACGCGTTGATGGTCCGGGTGATGGACTACAATGACATCTACTGGCAGCAGGATCCCTCGCACCCGTCGGACATCATCCCGGCAGCGTTGGCCTGTTGCGAACGGCAGGGGACGGGAGGAGAGGAGTTGATCGTCGGCATTGTCCTGGGCCACGAGTTCGAGATGCGGCTGTGTGAGGCGGCCTTTCCCGGCATCAGGGAGCGGGGTTGGCATCATGCGACGCTTACCGCCTTCGTCGCTCCCATCGTGGCGGGTCGCGCCTTGCGCTTGCCCTGGGAGAAGATCCAGCACGCCATAGGGATCTCGGCGTCACATCACTGCACGCTGGGCGCGGTGACGGCCGGAAAGCTGACTATGATGAAGAACACCGTCGACCCGATGGCGACCCAAGCAGGTGTCATGGGTGCCCTGCTGGCGGAGAAGGGTTACAGCGGTCCCGAGCATGTCATCGACGGGAAGGAAGGACTCGTGCACTGCATGGGCCCCGAGTGGAAGCTGGAAAGGCTTACCGCGGGTCTCGGCGAGTCCTGGCGCATCGAGCGCTGCGGGATGAAGGCTTTCCCCACGGAGGCTCTTACCCACGCGCCGATCTCCGCCGTCCTGAAGCTGATCCAGCAGAACGACCTGCAGCCCGACGACATCGAGACAGTCCAAATCCGCTCGCTGGCACGCGCCGCCGACATCCTTGCCGATCCCTCCAAATACGATCCCCGGACCAAGGAGACCGCAGACCACAGTCTGCCCTATGTAGTGGCGGCCGCCATCGTCGACCGGCAGGTCACGCCGGCGCAGTTCGAGCCGGAAAAGATCATGGACCCGCGAATCCGCAGCCAGCTCGAGAAGGTCGAAGTGACCGCCGATCCCGACATCGAAGCGGCGTTCCCCGAGCTCCAACGAGTCATCGTGACGATCACCACAACGGGCGGTGACGAACTGACCGAGCAGCTCGACTACCCGAAAGGCGATCCACGCAACCCGCTCACCGACCAGGAGATCGAAGAGAAGTTCGACGCGCTGGCCGCGCCGGTGCTCTCGGACGCTGCCCGGAGGAAACTGAAGGACGCGGTCTGGAAACTCGAGCAGCTCGACTCGGTGTCGGCGCTGATGGACATGTGTAAGGTGGACAGACAGTAAGCGGTGAGCGGTGAGCAGTGGGG
>JASFTI010000062.1:0-13230 GCA_050053635.1 Gemmatimonadales bacterium | reverse complement strand
CTACGTGGGCGGCGGCATCCTGCTGGCGATCAACCTGGCGATGATCATGAAGCCCGACCTGTTCGGGCTGGCCGACTCGGGAATCGCCACCCGGCTGGCGTTCGTCAGCGTCGCCGTCTGGTGGCTAGGCTTCTCGATCCCGCTTCTCCGCGACGTCGGCGAGCCGCCGCGCCGCCTCGAAGAGGGTGAGGCGGCGCAGCTCAACCCGGTGCGCGCCGGCTTCGGTCGCCTGTTCGAGACGCTGGCCGAGGTGCGGCGGCACCGCGAGCTGTTGACGTTCCTGGTCGCGTTCTGGTTCTACACCGACGGTATCGGCACCATCATCAAGATGGCGTCGGTCTACGGGACCGAGATCGGCATCGGGGAGACCGATCTGATCGGCGCCTTCGTATTGGTGCAGTTCCTGGGGATCCCGTTCACCTTCGCCTTCGGCGCGCTGGCCGGCCGGATCGGCGCCCGGGCCGGCATCTACATCGCCCTGACCGTGTACGCGGCGATCTCGACCTTCGCCTTCTTCATGACGGAGGCCTGGCAGTTCTGGGCGCTGGCCGTTGCGGTCTCGGTGGTGCAGGGCGGAGCCCAGGCGCTCAGCCGCTCGCTCTACTCGACCCTGGTCCCGAAGGGCAAGTCGTCCGAGTTCTTCGCCTTTCTCAGCGTGTTCCAGAAGTTCGCCGGCATCATCGGACCGTTCGCCGTCGGCTGGATCGCGGCGCTGACCGGCTCGGGCCGCTACGGTATCCTGTCGCTGGTCGTCTTCTTCATCGGCGGTATGTGGCTTTTGTCGCGGGTCGATCTCTCGGCTGGCCGCCTCGCAGCGCTAGAGGAAGATGCTAGTTTGGTGCTGGCGCCTGGAGAGGGAGAGCGACATTGAACAGTCAACAGCCGACGCCCGAGTATCGAGTTTAGCTGCGATGTTCGACCTTCAACGTTCGACGCTCGACTCTCGGAAGTTGGAAGTAGAAAGTCGGACATCGTGCGCCGAAGTATCAGCCGAGCGTCGATCATCGAATGTCGAATGTCCATTATCGAATAAGATATGAGAACTGCAAAGCGCACCCACAGCTTCACAGAGTCGGTGATCCGCGAGATGACGCGCGTCGCCAACCAGCACGGCGCCATTAACCTCGCCCAGGGTTTTCCCGACTTCGCGGCGCCCGAGTTGCTGAAGGAGGCGGCGGTGGCGGCGATCCGCGCCGATGTCAACCAGTACGCCATAACCTGGGGCGCGCCCCGGTTGCGGAAGCTGCTGGCCGAGAAGTACCGGCGCTTCTACGGGATGGAGGTGGACGGCGAGCGCGAGATCGTCGTGACCTGCGGTGCTACCGAGGCGATGGCGTCGGCGATGCTGGCGCTGGTCGATCCCGGCGAGGAGGTGATCATCTACGAGCCGTTCTACGAGAACTATGGGCCCGACTCGATACTGTGCGGGGCGAAGCCCGTCTTCGTACCGACGCGCGCCGACGGCGGGCCCGACCTCGATGCGACGGCCGCCGCGTTCAGCGACCGCACCCGCGGTATCATCATCAACACACCCAACAACCCTACGGGCCACGTGTTCGCGCGCGACGAGCTGGAGGCGATCGCGCGGCTCTGCATCGAGCACGACGCGCTCGCCTTCACCGACGAGATTTACGAGCACATCCTCTATGAAGGCGAGCACGTGCCGATCGCGACGATCGAGGGGATGCGCGAGCGGACCGTCACGGTGAGCGGCGCGTCGAAGACCTTCAGTGTAACAGGCTGGCGGGTCGGCACGATCGTCGGCCCGCCCGCCCTCAGCGACGCCATCAAGAAGACCCACGACTTCTTGACGGTGGGCGCGCCGGCGCCGCTACAGGAGGCGGTCGCCGCCGGGATCGAGGGGCTCGACAAGTCCTATTATAGGCAGTTGGCCGAGGACTACCGTCAGCGTCGCGATGTGCTGTACGACGGGCTCATCGCCGCCGGCTTCTCCTGCCGGCCGCCCGCCGGGTCGTATTACATACTCGCCGACTTCTCGAAGCTCAGCGATCTGCCCGACCACGAGTTCGCCGTCTGGCTGGCCCGCGAGCACGGCGTCGCCTCGGTGCCCGGCTCCAGCTTCTACAGCGATCCGGCGGACGGACGGACGCAGGTGCGGTTCGCCTTCTGCAAGACGATCGAGACGCTGGAGGCGGCGACGGAGCGATTGGCGGCGCTGCAGTAGGAGGCGACGCGCCCCCGGGGACTCGGCCGGCACGTCGTCACGACCGGTCGCTGCTTGTACTGTGCCGATGCCGAGACGGACCATGCATTCGTGCGCGATGTCCAACTCCGCGCGGCCGATCTCGAGTCGTTTCTTCGCCGCGCCCGTGAAGTCAAGCTGAACGCCAGCGCCCGCGGAATGGCGGACGAGGAGAACCGGGCCTCTCAGCCCGTCGGGTTGCTGGTTGCTAACGAGGCCGTCCCGCCCCATTCTCATTCCCAGGACTGCCTCGTGCGGGCCCTTGCACCAGCGGCGCTACCGCTTGTTGGCGCCGCGGCGCCTTGGAAGGGAGTGCGGCATGAGCGGTCTGCGGTCCCTGCTGAAGAGCGAAGATTGGATGTCGCTGTGGATAGGACTTCTGATCTCTGCACTGTCGGTGGGGCTTCTTCTTGGGGCCGATATCCTGGGTTGGGCGGTTAAGACGGAGGTATGGACCTCGGTCGGGCAGGCGCTGCGGCCCGTCTCCGAGGCGTACGCCGGCCTGGGCGGAGGACCGGCTCTGGTCCTCACCTTCATCTTCCTACTCGCGGTCATGACGGCGGCGGCGAAGGCGCTGGAGGCCGACGTTCGCCGCTTCGCAGTGGGGTTCACCGTCATCTTCATCGTCTCCTACGTCTGCTGGTTTCTGGGGCACTTCGCCTACGTCGCTGCCACGCCCGACAAGCTGGATGCGCTGGGGATCGGCTGGTCGATGAACCTGACCGGAGAGGCGGGCTACATCTTCGCCCTCCTGGTAGGGCTGGTGGTGGGGAACTTCTTCCCCAGGACGGTGGAGCGGATCGCCGAGGCGACCCGGCCCGAGCTGTTCATCAAGACGGCCATCGTGATCATGGGGCTGGGCCTCGGTGTGAAGGCGGTGGACGCCCTGGGGCTGGCCAGAGCGATCATCTTCCTGGGCCTCTGCGCCATCGTCGTGGCCTACCTGATCTACTGGGCGGTGGTGTATTTCGTCGCCCGGAAGTACTTCAAGTTCAGCAAGGAATGGGCGGCGCCGCTGGCCTCGGGGATCTCGATCTGCGGGGTGTCGGCAGCGATCGCCACGGGCGCGGCGATCCGGGCCCGCCCGGTCATCCCGATCATGGTCTCGTCGCTGGTGGTGGTCTTCGCCGTCGTCGAGCTGGTGATCCTGCCCTTCGCAGCCCAGATCTTCCTGTTCGACGAGCCTATGGTCGCCGGCGCCTGGATGGGGCTGGCGGTGAAGACCGATGGGGCGGCCGTTGCCTCGGGCGCCATCACCGACGCGCTGATCCGGGCGAAGGCGATCGAGGTCATGAGCGTCGAATGGGTTGAGGGTTGGATCCTCATGGTCGCCACCACGGTGAAGGTGTTCATCGACGTCTTCATCGGCGTTTGGGCCTTCCTGCTCGCCGTGCTTTGGGTCACCGTTATCGACAGAAAGCCCGGCGAAAGGGTCCGCATGATCGAGATCTGGGAGCGCTTCCCCAAGTTCGTCCTCGGCTACGTCCTGACCTTCCTGTTCGCCCTGGCGATCGGTGCCGCCATCCCGGGGCTGCTCGATGCGGCGAAGGCGGCCGCGGGCGAGGCGAACGTGTTCCGGCAGCTCTTCTTCGCGATGACGTTCTTCGCCATCGGCGTGGTATCGAACTTCCGCAAGCTGTGGCAGGAGGGGATCGGCCGGCTGGCCGCCGTCTACGCCATCTGTCTGTTCGGGTTCATCATCTGGGTGGGCCTGTTGATCTCGTGGGTGTTCTTCCACGGTGTGACTCCACCCGTGGTCGGCAGCTAGGAGGGAATCATGGAGGGTAATAACGAGCCGCGGCTGGCCGACGAGCTGGAGCAGATGGAGTACGAGCCGCTGCTGCCGGTGGAGAAGAAGCTCATCATCTGGAGCATCGCATCGGGGATCGTGCTGCTGGTGATCCTCACCTGGGCCGCCTACACCTTCTTCCCCGCTCGCTAGTCGAGCGGCGCTGGACATCGTCAGTCTCGCGAGTCACGCTTCTCCTGGTGCCTGGTGAAGATCCGTGGGTTGCCCTCTATGAAGCTGTCGATCCAGTGCTCGGCGAAGTAGGGTGTCCCGCGCTTCATGTAGCGGTATCCAAGGAGCGCAATGGCGAGCGCGCCCACCGAATCCACGATGAGATCCCACATCGTGTCCACGAGACCGCTCTTCTGCATGTTGAGACCGAAGAGCGTATCCATCCCATACTCGAATATCTCCCAGATCGCGCCCACGGCCACGGCGAAGGCGAATGAGAATAGGGCGACGAACTTCGGTTTCATGTGCAAGTCGATGTGCTCGTCCTCGTTCAACACGTAGACGAGCAAGAATCCCAAGATGCCCAGCAGGAAACCCGACCCAGTATGAAGAGCGACATCCCACCAGTGGAAGCGGACGTAGTAGCCGCGTATCTCACCCAGGAACACGGAACCGAAGACGAAGAGGATCGCCAGGAGCTCGAACTGGGGAGGTATGTAGAACTTGAATCGCTTACCGAGAACCACGGGTAAGACCGTCAGACAGAGGATCGATACGATCAGGAAGGAGTTCAGCCACTGCCGCTCGTAGACGGCGAACGCCAGTCCGCCCAGCATGACCACCTGCAGGGCAACAGTGATCCATCGGTGGATCGTCCTCGCGTTTCTCATGATCGCCTTCCTCCAAGTATGATCTGCGGTTACGGCGCCGCGCCGTAGCGCCAGCGACCTTCGCCGCCACGGCTAAGCGCCGGAGCTGTGTTGGCAATCCGCCCGATTTGTGATTAGTCTTATTCTCGCTGGATCCCATCGCAACTGAAGAAGACCACACGGTGAAGCTCGGTAGACCATCTCATGACAGGGCTTTAGACCGTCGTTTGGCCCTCGCGCTCGCCTTGCTGCTCGTACCCGCTGCCGCCTCCGCGCAGACGGGCGGCGTGCGCGTAGTCATCGACGGCGTTTCAGGTCGCCCGCGCTCCAACATCCTGTCGGCTCTGAGCATCGCGGCCGCCGCGTCCGAGGGGTCGCTCTCCGCCGAACGCGTGCGACAGCTGCACGAGCGGGCGCCGGCTGAGATCGGTCTGGCGCTCGAGCCGTTCGGCTTCTACCGACCCCGCATCGAGTCGGACCTGGCGTTCGAGCGACCTCGATGGATCGCGCGCTATCGTATCGAGCCAGGGCCGCCGCTACCGGTAACGCGAATCGACCTGCAGGTCCGTGGTGATGGGAGCGACGACCCGCAGATCCGTGAAGCCGCGGCCCGCTTCCCGCTCGCCGAAGGTCAACCGCTGCGGCACGACCAGTACGAGGCGGGCAAGCTCGCGTTGGCCGGGCGAGCCGCGGACCGGGGCTATTTGGACGCGACGTTCGCGCGCAGCGAGATCCGTATCGATCGGGCGGCGTACACGGCGGAGATCGTATTGCACTTGGAGACGGGCCCGCGGTTCAATTTCGGCCCGGTGGTCTTCAATCAAGAGATCCTGGAACCAGCGGTGCTGGTCGGGTACGTCACGTTCCAACAGGGCGAGCCGCTGGACCTGTCGAAGCTGATCGAGTTGCAGGCCCAACTGAGCGCCGAGCCTTACTTCAGTCGGGTCGAGGTGGAGCCGCGCCGCGATCTTGCCGAAGCTCTAGAGGTACCGATCCACGTCGACATGGAACCGCGGAAGCCGCAGCGCTACGAGGTGGGAGTCGGCTACGGGACGGACACGGGGCCACGCGCGTCGTTCCACACGGAGCATCGCCGTATCAACCGTCGCGGTCATCGGGCCAGCGGTGAGGTGAGGGTCTCGACCATCGAGCAGCGTGTCGCCGCCCGTTACCTCATCCCGAGCCGCTATCCCAGTACCCGGGTCGTGTCGCTGTTCGCCGGTTACGCGCACCTGGCACCCACGGCGAGCGCCAGCGACAAGATCGTGGTCGGGGCGAGCCTGGGCCGCACCCGCGGGGTCTGGCAGGAGACGTACTCGCTCACCTTCGAGGAGGAATGGTTCACGGTCGGAGTCGACGAGGGGAGGTTCGGCGCTCTGATGCCGACCGTCGCCTGGTCCACGACGCAGGCGGACGATCGTCTGAACGCGAGACGCGGCCATCGAGTTCGCTTCGAGATCAGGGGTGGCCATGACGCGGTGCTCTCGGACGCCTCGTTCCTGCAGCTGAAGGCGCACGGCAAGGTCATCCTGCCGCTGGGCCGTCGGGCGAGGATCATCGGGCGGAGCGACCTGGGTGGGATCATCACGGACGACTTCCGCAGGCTACCGCCGACGATTCGTTTCTTCGCCGGCGGCGATCAGAACGTGCGGGGCTTCGAGTACAAGTCGCTGGGCCCGCGTGACGAGGAGGGTAACGTCATCGGCGGTGAAGTGGTGATGGTTTTCAGCGGCGAGCTCGACTACCGGTTTCTGGGGCGCTGGTCGGTCGCCGCCTTTTACGATACCGGGAACGCGCTGCACGAGTTCGCGCTCTCGCTCGAGCAGAGCGTCGGCATCGGGGTGCGCTGGACGTCGCCCATCGGTCCGGTGCGGGTGGACGGCGCCTTCGCCGTCAGTCGGTCGAGCCTGCCGTTCCGGTTGCACCTGGCCATCGGGCCGGATTTCTAAGTCGCTATGGGCAAGCGCACGCTGCGACGCATCCTCCTGGCCCTCGCCGCACTGCTGGTGTTGGCGACGACCGCGATTTGGGCGCTGTCATCGACGCGCCTGGGCGCCAGGCTGGCCATCGGGCAGCTGGAGCGACGGGTGCCGGGACTCGCGGTGGGGCGCGTGAGCGGCTCGCTGCGGGGGCCGCTGGAGCTACACGGAATCGAGCTCGAGAGCGGGAGAGCGTCGATCGCCATCGACCACCTGTTGGTGGACGTGCGACTCGCCGAACTGTTGGCTCGCCGACTGACGGTGGACAGCCTGCAGGTCGGCGGCGTTCGGGTGACGCTGCGCGCCGGCCGGGAGGAGGAGGAACCCGCGGCGCGGAAGGAGCCGGGCGGAAGCCGGCGGTTCGAGCTGCCCATCGCGATCAGCTTGGTGACGGCCGAAATCGATGAAATCTCCGTCGCCGCTCCCGGCGATGTGATGGTCGAGGGCGGCCACCTCTGGTTATCCGGAAGGCCGGACGCCTACAGCCTGCGAGGCGGGGCGCGCGTATCGACACGCCTCGTGGCGGCCGAACTGGACTGGACCGGTGACGGTGACGTCGGGCGACTCGACCTCGACATCCGCGGCGACGAGCTACTGGGCGGTCGAGCGCGGGCGCGCGCCAGGCTCGCCTGGACCCCGGCGCCGAGCTGGGAGGTGTCGGTGGACGGTGAGGACCTGCGGCCCGGCTTGCTCTCGGCGGTGCCGGACCAGTGGCCGGGCTCGGTCAGTCTCCGCGGCCGCTCGAGCGGGAGGTTGGTCGAGGCGGGCGCGGAGGTGAGCGTCGCGATCGACACACTGACGGGCGAGCTGCGTGGGCAGCCGTTGGCGGCGCGGCTGCGGGCGGGCGTGGACGGGGATCGGTACTGGTTGAGGGGACTGAGCCTGCTCTGGGGGACGGTCTACGCTGAAGCCAGCGGTGAGGCCGGCGATTCCCTGGACGTGGAACTGCAGGTGGAGGCCGACGATCTGGCGGCCGTCGCGCCGGGCGCTTCAGGCTCGTTACGCCTGATGGGCCACGTCCGGGGGCCTCGCGCTCGGCCGGAGATTGTGGCCCGGGGCTCGGCGCGCAGTCTGCGGGTGGGGCGCTATTCGGTCGCGACGCTAGAGGGCGACGTGGATGTCGATCTGCGAGATCTCTCGCATGCCAGAGTGGACCTCACGGGTCGACGGATCGACCTCGGCGGCCCGGTCGTGAACCGTATCGAGCTCGAGGGCCGGGGGTCGCGGGTCGCCGAGTCGGGACGCATCAACATCGAGACACTGACGGCGGATCTGACGCGGGGTTCGGTAAGTGCCAGCGGCTGGTTCGGCCTCAGACCGGTGCCGACTTGGGACATGAACGTCCGGGTGACCGACCTCGAGCCTGCCGGCGTGCTGCCGGCTGCCGCCGCCTGGCCGGGCCGGCTGAGCTTACGTGGCAGGACCGACGGCCGGCTGAGCGATGCTGGCCCCGAGGTGAGCGTGACGGTCGATGAGCTGGCCGGTACGATCCGCGGGCAACGCCTGGCGGGGCGGGCGGTCACCGCAGTTGAGGGGAGCGAGTACTCGATCTCGACACTCGACCTCCGTTGGGGGGCGGCCCGACTGGAGGCTGCGGGGCGCGTAGGACGGGAGATGGACCTGACCTTCGCGCTGGACGTGCCCGATCTCGCCGCGCTGCTGCCGGACGCCGCCGGCGCGGTGAACGGCGGCGGCTCGATTCGGGGAACCCGGGCGCTGCCGCAGGTGCGCGGGTCGGTCGAGGCTCTGGCACTCCGCTATCGCGGCTACGCCGTGGACGAGCTGAGGGGACGCGTCAACCTGGGCTTCGCCGGGGAACGGCCGGCGATCGAACTGGAGGCATGGCGGGTGACGGCGTACGGCCAGACCATCGACAGCCTGAGCGCCGTCGGCCGCGGCATCCGCTCGACCGGCAAGCTGTCCGGCCTGGCACTCGAGCGGCTGGACGCGCGCCTGCTCGATGGTCGCGTGCGCGCCGAGGGAGAGTTCGTCTGGGAGGACGGCGCGGAGTGGCGGCTGGACGTGGAAGGCGCGGAGCTGGCGCCGGCTTCTCTGTTCCCGGACCCGTCGCGCTGGCCCGGCCGGGTCACGCTCTGGGCGAGGCTGGCCGGTGGCCGCGCCGACAGTGGCCTGGCGCTCGAGGCTCGTGTGGATACGCTGTACGGTACGCTGCGCGGGCAGCCGCTGGCGGCGCGCGCAGCGGTGGCTCTCGACAGCGCGGGCTACTCGGTCCCGCAGCTGGATGTGCGGTGGGGTCCGACGGCTGTGCACGCGGCGGGCAGGCTGGCAGAGCCGTACGATTTCGCGTTCGAGGCTCGCACGCCCGATCTAGGTGGCGTGCTACCGGACGCGAGTGGGTCCGTGGACCTCGCCGGACGGCTGACGGGCACGACCGCGGTTCCAGTGCTGCAAGCGAGACTCGACGTGCGCGACGTCGAGGTCTGGCCCTACCGGGTCGGCGAGCTGACCGGCGATATCGACATCGATCTTCGCAGTCGCGGCCGTGTGGATCTGTCGCTGCGCGGCAGGCGTGTCGAGCTGGCCGAGCGCATCATACGGGAGCTGACGCTGGAGGGAAGCGGGGAGCGGGGCGCGCATCGCATCTCCGCCCGTACCGATGCCGGCGACGAGACGCTGACGCTCGAAGCCAATGGCGCGTTCGGCGAGGATGGTTGGCGCGGCACGATCAGCCGCTTCGATCTCACGAGCCGGCTGGGCGGCGCATGGGAGCTCGAGTCAGCCGCCGGGCTGACCATAGCACGGGGCGCCGTGGAGCTCGAGCCGCTCTGCCTGACTTCGGACGGCTCTTCCTTCTGCGCCCAGGGAGCCTGGCGAGGCGAAGGTGGTTGGGAGCTGGCCTCGACGCTGCGGCACGTGCCGCTGGCCCCGCTGGCCGCGATGTTACCGCCGGACTGGGCGGTGGCCGGGCCGCTGTCCGGAACGATCGAGGCCGCGGTCGGCGCCGACCGGCGCCTGTTCGGCGCGGTCGATCTGAGCCCGGGGCCCGGGACGTTCACCTATCGCGGGGCGACCGAAGCGCAGACGGTCAGGTACCGAACCGGCACGTTGCGCCTGGATGCGGATGCGCGGGGCATCCGGGGCAATATGGAGCTGGACCTGGTGGCGGAGGGCGGTCCCTCGTTCGGCTCGCTGTCAGCGACGGTCGAGCTGCCGGCATACACCAGCCTGAACCAGCCGCTGCGGGACCAGCTCGTGGTCGGCCAGCTGCAGGCGCGGCTGGAAACGCTGGATGTGCTGGCGGCGCTGTTGACGCAACTCTCCGAGACGGAAGGTCGGCTGGAGGCCGACGTAACCGTCGACGGGACGGTCGCCGCGCCGCGGATGCTCGGCGAGCTACGCCTCAGCGAGGGCCGGGCTTACGTGCCGGGTCTGGGACTGCGCATCCGGGACGTGCAGTTCAGGGCGGCGGGCGATGCACGCGGCACCGTCAGGCTCGACGGCCACGCTCGCTCGGGCCCCGGCGGGCTGACCATCGAGGGCGAGTCGCCCGTCGTCCCGAGTCTCGAGTCGCCGGCTCGGCTCCGGCTGACCGGGGCTGATTTCCAGGTGTCGAATACGCCGGCGGCGGAGGTCCTCGTCTCGCCGAACCTGGAGATACTCGTCAGCGGAGACCGCATCGACATCGAGGGCGACGTTCGCATCCCTCGAACGAGCATCGCCCTCAGCGAGATACCCAGGTCGGCGGTTCCGGTGTCCGGCGATGTCATCTACGTGGACAGCGAGGCCGAGCTGCGGCGCCGGCGGCCGATCACCGCGCGGGTACGGCTGATTCTGGGCGACGACGTCCGCTTCAGCGGCTTCGGGCTTTCCACCGGTCTGCAAGGGAGTATCAGGGTCACCGAGGAGCCGGACCGGCCGACGGTCGGCAGCGGCGAGCTGGTGATCGTGGACGGACGATACAAGGCTTACGGGCAGAGTCTGACAATCGAGCGGGGTCGGCTGCTGTTCGGCGGCGGTCCGATCGATAACCCGGGGCTCGATGTTCGCGCCTCACGGGTCGCCTCCGACAGTGTCATCGCCGGTCTCATCATCACCGGCACCCTGCGCTCGCCGACCGTTACTCTGTTCTCGGAGCCGCCCATGCCCGAGAGCGAGGCGCTGTCGTATTTGGTGCTGGGTCGGCCGCTGACGGAAACGTCGACCAGCGATGTCAACCAGTTGACCAACGCGGCGCGATCGCTGGGACTGAGTGGTGGCAACCTGCTGGCGCGCAAGATCGCGGCACGCTTCGGCCTCGCCGAGGCCAGGATCGAGGGCGGCCGCTCGCTGCAGGACGCGTCGTTCGTGGCTGGCAAGTACCTGTCGCCGCGCCTCTACGTCAAGTACGGTATCGGCCTGTTCGACCACGTCAGCACGTTCGGCGTGCGCTATATGCTGTCGAGCAAATGGACGCTGCTGGGCGAGACGGGCGAAGGGACGAGCACCGACGTGCTGTACCGGATCGAGCGCGGTCGCTAGCGTGCAACTCAGGCTGCCGCTCGCTGCTAGAAGCTGAGGCGCACCCCCAGCTGCGCCTGCCACTGCGAGGCGGGCACCGCGGCGCTGAGCGGTAGGGCCGCTACCGCGTTACCGGTGGCCGGGTTGATGCGGACCGGGCCCACGTACCTGACCTGCAGCGGATCTTCGGGATAGACGATCGGGGGAAACTCGCTGGTCGGTAGCCGTCCATCGAGTCGCAGCAGGGGAATCGTGGCGTCCAGTACCGTCTCCACCCGCCCCCAGTCGCCGTTCAGCAGGTTCAGCACGTTGAGCAGGTCGAAGACCAGCTGCACGTTCCCTCGACCGGCTCGCAAGTTCTGAGTTACGCGGAGGTCGAGCCGGTTCGTCCACGGCGTGCGGCAGGCGTTACGTGGCAGGATGAGGCCGCGCGCGCTGCTCAGGCAGTCCTCCCGCTTGACCAGCTGGGCCATCAGGCCCTGGGTGACGATCGAGGCCGGGAGGTCGCTCGGCCCGTACGGCACGTAGATGGGGTCGTTGGTATGGTCGAGCAGTTGGCCGCCGCCCGGGTATCCGTCGCCGTTGACATCGTCGGCGTAAACGTAGGTGTAGGCGCGGCCCGACTGTCCGATATAGATGAGCGTGATCTCGGTGCCGCCCAGACGCTCGAGCAGCCGGGCCCAGGCCCTGACCACCAGCTTGTGCGGCCGGTCGTAGGTTCCCGGTCGTACCGGCGGATCGTTGGGATCGGTGAAGACCGGGTTGAGCCCGAAGTTCGACGTGGCGTCGCTCGTGGCGAGGCTGCGCACGTCGCCCGACCTGTTATAGGAGTAGGCGGCGGTGATCGCGGCCTGGTTCGAGAAGTCGCGCCTCAGCTGCAGGCTCAGCGTCCACGAGTAGTCGTCGGCGCCGTTCTTCACCAGGATCACCGGCCCGAACGCGTCCGACACACGGTTCGGTGCAAAGCCGTCCACCGTCGGCGTGCCGTAGTGGTAGCGCAGCGAGTAACCGAAGCCGGCGCTGTAGCCGTCCTCGTGCTGGGGGTCGGCGACCCGGGCCCCGATGTTCAGGTCCTCCAGCGCGATCTGGTTCAGCGTCTTCGAGTAGAGCCATTCCACCGAGCCCACCAGACCCAGCGGCAGGTCCTGGTCGAGCCCCAGCGAGATCTTGAAGTCCTGCGGGAACCGAAAGTCGCGTTCGAAGACGTTGATCGTCGGGAGACCCGACTCGGGGCCGGATCCGTCGACGCACTGGGTCGGCGGCGCCGTGCTGGGGTCCAGCCCCGGCGCGTTATCGCCCAGGCAGGTGAGCGAGACGCTCTCGAGACCGGTGTTGGCGTAGGCGTTCGACAGCCAGACGAAGGGCGGCCGGCCGGTGAACGTGCCGACCCCACCCCGTAGCTGGGTGCGCCGCTCCTCACCGAAGCGCCAGTTGAACCCGACACGCCACGAGAAGATCGGGTTCGCCGCCGGCATCCGCCGGGTCCGCACACCGAATACGTTCTCGACCTCGGGGTTGGCACGCGGGTCATCGAGGATCATCGGAAAGTCGACCCTGATACCGTAGCGCAGGTGCAACCGCTCGGCGAACGCGGTCTCCTCGCGCTGCGCGTACGCCGCCAGCTGCAGGACCGAGAAACGGACCGCGGGATCGGCCGCGTCGTCGAACGGCAGGACGATGTCGTAACGCGCCGGCAGGTTGGCCCCGAGATCGGCCAGGCTGTCGAACCGGTAGGCGCCCAATGAGCCCGGCAAATAGAGCCGCTTGATCCGGAAGTACTCGCCGGAGAGGCCGAACAGGACCCGCCCGCGGCCGACCGCGGCGCTGAGGTTGTTCGTAACCTGGACGATGTCCTGATCGAGCTCGTTGGCGTGGGCCTCCAGCTCGGCGCCGGTCCGCACGCGGCGCGTCAGCGTCTGGCCCGCCAGCTCGCTGGTGATGTCCACCTCGACCCGCGGGTAAGTGGACAACGGATCGACC
>JASFTI010000061.1:0-13235 GCA_050053635.1 Gemmatimonadales bacterium | reverse complement strand
GACGATCGCCTCGCCGCCGGCGCGGCTTGGACGAGCGATCGCGTGAACCTCGTCTTCGATCTGCATAACGATAACCACCCGCTGAGTTACGGGGGCGAAGCGCCCGATGCGTCGCGTTGGCAGCCAGACGATCAGTGGGTGTACGCACACATTGTCGGCGACGGTAAGTCGCCCTACCCGATCATGCGACTCGGCCACGACTACCACGGGCCCCTCGACGGTGCGCAGTTGGCCTCGCGCTCGGTCGAGGGTGGCTGGACGTTCGAGATGCAGGTCGCGTGGGCGGGTCTGGCGGAGGCGCGACCGTTCGTCGGCGCGGTCTTCGGGATGCAGATATTCGTGAGCGACGGCGATGGCGTCGGCCGGCTGACCGAGATCATGTGGAGCGAGCGCTGGGGCTACTCGGAGGAAGCCGGCCTGATTTGGGAGTTATGGAAGATGGGGAGGCTGGTGCTCACCGGCGAGCTGTTGGCTGGGGGACCACCGGCGGGCGACGGGTAAAATGGCCGATCCGCTGCAGCTGCTGGAGCGTACGGACAAGTTCTACCTCGGTTCGGGGAGCGGGATCATCTTCGCGCCGCGTTTTCCGCGCTGGCTGGAGTACCCCGGCTTCTGGGACGACATCGATGTATACCACTACCAGCTCGCACCTCTGTTCACCGTCACGCTGTTGAGCGAACGGGAGGGTGCGCCCGGCCCTCCGGTAGCGCTGCGGCAGCTGAGCCGCCGCTGGTCGCCGGCGGAGCTGGTCTGCGAGTACAGGTCGGAGGACGGCCTGCACGCCTGGGAACATCGGTCGGTCGTGCCGGGCGGTTGGTTCGTGTCGGAGTGGAGCCTGCACAACTCGAGCAGTGCGGATCGGACGCTGCTGGCGGTAGCGTGGACGGTCCAGGACGCGGACGGCATCGACCTGGGCACAGTTGAAGCCGAGGCGGGTGCCGTGCGCTTCCGTTGCGCCGTCCAGGATCTGCACATCCACCGCGTCGGTGTCGATGTGGTTTTGGAGGCGCCGATCGGCGCGGTAGCGGGTTGTGTCCACTTGGCGGAACGCTCGAGCTTCGATCCGCACTGGGAGTTCACGCCGTTCCCCGAGAGCTGGCGTCGCGGCCTCGAGACGTATGTGCGGATCGCAGGCGTCAACCCGGCCGGGGCGCTCTATGCGGCTACCGTATCACGCGTGAGGATTCCGGCTGGTGGCGCGGCGACGGCCACGCTTCGGGCCAGGGTCAGGGCGGAGAACGCGCGCGACGTACAAATGAGCGGCCCGCTCGCCGACCATCTCAGAGAGCACGCGCCACCACCACCACCGATCGCCGACGTCGAACCGCCGGTCGGCGCCGAGCCCGGCGCCGTGAGCCGTGTGGGTTGGACTGCCTACTTCCGGTCGGTGCCCGAGCTGTCGTGCTCCGATCCCTACATCGAGCGCTACTGGTACTACCGCTGGTATGGGCTGCAGTTATGCAGCCACGAAGGTGGCGTCGCGAACCACCCCTATCCCGGCTGCTGCGAAGGGACCGGCTACTTCCATGTGCCCATCGCCTACAGCGCCCAGTGTCACGCTCGCGAACTGCGCTGGCTGCCCGACCCCGCGTGGGCGCGCGGTGTAATCCTCAACTTCCTGGCCCATCAGAAGGAGAGCGGTCAGTTCCACGGCCGCATCTACGTGAACCACCTGGCGCACACCGATTTCTACTTCGCGAACTGGGGCGACGCGGTGCTCGAGGTCGATGCCGTGCACCCGGACGATTCGTATCTGCGTGCCGTCTACGATCCACTGGCACGTTACGCCGAGTGGCTGGCCCGCGAGCGTGACGCCGACGACACCGGCCTCTACGACGTTATCGATCATTTCGAGACCGGTCAGGAGTACATGAGCCGTTACATGGCGGTAAGCGACGAGGCGGATAGCGAGGCGTGGGGTAGGAAGATCCGCCTCAAAGGCGTGGACGCGACGGTGTACGCGTATCAGCTACAGCGCGCGCTGGCCGCGATCGCCGAGCGGTTGGGCAACCCCGATGGCGTGAAGCGCTGGGAGAACATCGCCGACCGGACCGGCGACGCGATCATGGGTTTGCTGTGGGACGAGGGCACGCTGATGTTCCACGACATCGACCCGCAGACGATGCAGCGGACGCAAGCCAAGGCGGCGATCCACTTCTATCCCTTCCTCACCGACCTCGTCGGGCCCGAACAAGTCGAGGGGCTCCGCTCGCACCTGCTGAACCCGGAGGAGTTCTGGACGATCTATCCTGTGCCATCCAGCAGTGTCGATGATCCGTACTTCAGTCCCGACGCCGAGTGGAAAGGCAAGCGGCACAACTGTCCGTGGAACGGGCGAGTCTGGCCGATGGCGAACTCGCACGTCGCCGAAGCGCTCGCCAGAGTGGCGATCGAGCACGATCCCGGGCTACGCGATCGGGCGGTAGAGCTCATCCGCAAGTTCATCCGCATGTTGTTTCAGGATGGCGACCTGGCGCGGCCGAACTGCTACGAGCACTACAATCCGGAGACCGGCACACCGTGCCTCTACCGCGGCTTCGACGACTACCAGCACTCCTGGGTGAACGATCTCATCGTTAAGTACGTGATAGGCTTTCGTCCCGGCGGTGGCGGTTCCTTCGTCGTCGATCCGTTCCCCTTCGAGATCGAATCGTTCCGCCTGGCGCGCCTTCCCTTTCGCGGCCACCAGATCGGGGTCGAGTTCAGGGAGACGCGATTCAGGGTCCGTGTCGACGGCGAGATCGTCGCCGAATCGTGGATCGACGAGCCGGTGGAGATCGAGGTCTAGAAGGTCACTGACGATGATCCGTGGATTCGGGTCGGCGCGGGGTCCCCCTCGCTTCACCCCTCGCGTGCGCCACCCGAGACCGTGGCACCACGGTTCGTCGCTCACGAGTTACGCTCCGGGGGACCCCGGCGCCTCCCAGATTTCGAGTTCGAGTCGTTCCTCACCTACCTGCTAGGCCTCGATCACCCTAGGTGTCGGACTTCGTCGCCCGCACCCAGGCGGCGCGGATGCGCTGCGACCAGACCGCAAACCCCTCTCTCAGGCTGCCGGGATCGGGACGGAAGCGGACGGCCAGCAGCTGTTCGGCCGGGATCAGCGGATTGAACAGCGTATCGATACGGCAGGCCTGATCGCCGCGGAACTCGAACAGATCGACGCCCTCGAACTCGACCGATCGGCCCGTCGCCGCGAAGCCCGGCGGGTTCATGACGCCGAGGTTCGTGCCCGTGATCTTCCAGGGGACGGCACAGCGACTGCCGTCGGCGGCGATACAGATCGGGTGACGGATGACGAAGTGGAAGTCGGGGAAGGCTTTCAGGATCGTCTGGGCGAAGCTGCGCACCGCGGCATGGCCTTCGGCCGGCGCCTGCATCGCCGGGTCGTCCCAGACGACATCCTCGGTTAGGAAAGACAGGACGCGGTCGAGGTCCCTCGAGTTCCAGGCCTCGACCAGGGCCTCGACAAATTCAGGGATCTGCTGCGGCCGCATGGCTAGCCCGGGCCGTACTGCAGGTAGTCTTCCCGCACCGGCGAAAACACCTCGATAACGATCGAGTCCTCGCGCGCGGTCGCGCCGTGTGGCACATCACCGGCGATGTTCCAGCTGTCGCCGGGCCCGGCGTCGAAGCGATCGTCTCCGATGACGAAGTCGAGCCGTCCCGACACCAGGTAACCCGTCTGTTCGTGGGGATGGCTGTGCGTGGGCACCTCCGCGCCTTCGCTGATCCGGAACACACTGAGCAGGGTCCGCCCGCCGTGGGCGAGCGTCTTCAGCCGCACGCCGTCCAGGACTTCAATAAAACCGCCCTCATCCGACTTCGTGAACATGCGCGCCTCGAATCTCGGGTCGTGCACAGAAGGCTGCAGGCTAACGATGCCGAATGGGCGGGACTTGCACCAGGGATATTGGATCGACTGCGATGTGGCTAGGGGCTCCAGTCGGCCATCAGGCCCCTGAACACCAGAACCGCGCCAGCGATGAAGAGGCCGGTCGTGACGATGTAGGAACCGCCGTCGCCAGCGGCGTTGTACGAGGCGCAGGTCAATAGCCCACCGCCGATCAGCATCGCTGCACCGATGGCGATGAGCTTCTTGCCCGAGCCCTCGTCACCCATCTCCTCGCCGCGGAACGACATGTTGGCCAGCGCTGCCTCGGCCTCCATCCTCTTCCGCAAAAGCTCTTCTGGGTCCGGCCCCTGGCCTTGTGATTGACCGGCGGCTGCCGGGGTCGGTGGCGCTGTCGGCGCCGAGGTCGACACCGGCACGTCGGGCGGTGATGGGACGACTGCTGCGGGAGCGACCGCCGGGTTCGGCGGCTGAGCGGGGGGTGCCGGCGGCGCTGCGGTCGGCTTCGGCGAGGTCGGCGTCGGCGCGTCGTGCCGGGGCCGGTGTCGAGATCGGGTCTGCATGCGCAGCTTGCCCGACGGTTGGGGCCCCGCCGGTCGGGCTTGAGGCGGCGGCCCTTCGGCGCTGTAGTGCATGGGGATCGCATTGCGCAGAGCGAACTCCGTCGCGATGACCGGCTGGATCTTGAGGCCCGTCACCTGCTCCAGGTGCGCTATCGTGGCGCGGTTCGTCGGATTGACCATCGCCACGGTAAGCGTATCGCCACTGCGGTGAATCGGCAGCACCAGGCCTCGGCCCGCCACCTGCGCGCTCAGCGTCGCCAGAACCCTCGGGTCGATCCGATCGATTTTCGACAGCTCGACCGCTCTGACCTTGAAGAGCTGGGAGAGCAGGCGCAGGAGAACGGCTTCCTGGATCAGGCCCATCGAGACCAGGGTGTAGGTCAGGCCGCGGCCTTGCGATCGCGCCTCGGTCACGGCGCTTTGTAGCTGCTCGCGCGTCAGGACGCCGTTGCGCAGCAGCACCTGGGCGACGAGTTGCGAAGGGGACCTGGAATTGTACTGGGGAGACATCGTAACGCTCCCGAGGATAGGCGGAGGGAGCGCTCGGCTGGCCACGGCAGGCGTCGCCGCCAATAGGCTCTACACGCTCATCATAGCGTAGTTCCCCCAGGAGACATCGCGTCTAGATAGGAAGTCGAAGTTGGCCGGCGGGTCGAGGTCGGCGAAAGGCGGCGGCCGAGAGCGGTGGCATCTGGCGCGCCAGACCGGCCTTGCGACAGCTGACCTGGAAAAGTCGTTCGAGCTGACGGGCGTAAGGACCTTCGCCGCGTCCGCGCACCTCGAAGCGCGAATCGTATAGCCGGCCGCGGCGTACCTCGCGGATCCGGTTGAGAACCTTCTCCTTACGCTCGGGGAAGTGGGCCTCGAGCCAGCGTTCGAACAGCGGCGCCACGCCGTGGGGCAGGCGCAGCATTATGTAGCCGGCGCTGACGGCGCCGGCCTCGGCAGCCGCGGCCACGATATTCGGCAACTCGTGGTCGGTGAGCCCTGGGATTACCGGCGCTATCGTCACGGCCGCCGGTACGCCGGCAGCCGTCAGCCGGGCGATCGCATCGAGCCGCCGGGCCGGAGCCGAGGTCCGCGGCTCCATGACTCGCTGCAATCTGCCGTCCAGCGTGGTAATCGAGAGGGCGACGGCCGCTGCGCCGCGGCTCGCCAGCTCGGCCAACAGGTCGAGGTCTCTAATCACTGACCGGTTCTTCGTCGTGATGGCCACTGGATTCCGAAACTCGGCCAGCACCTCCAGGCAGCGGCGCGTCAGGCGCAGCCGCCGCTCGGCGGGCTGGTAGGGATCGGTGACCCCGCTCAACAGAATCGGCTGCGGCTGCCAGCGCCGGGAGGACAGCTCTGCCCGCAACAGGTCCGGCGCGTCCTCCTTCACCAGGATCTTCGTCTCGAAGTCGAGCCCCGCCGAGAAGCCCAGGTACTCGTGGTACGGTCGGGCGTAGCAGTATGAGCATCCGTGCTCGCACCCACGGTACGGGTTCACCGTCGTGTCGAAGCCGACGTCGGGGCTCTGGTTGCGGGCGATGACCGTGCGGCAACGGTCCCGGAAGAACTCCGTCTGTGGCCCCGGGTCGCCTGGGTCACGCGAGCCCTCTTCGACGACGGCCAGACCCTCGAAGCGGTTCGCCGGGTTGTGGCTGGCGCCACGGCCTCTGACCGGCTTGGTCTCCATAAGGGGGTGAAAGCTGCATCTTCGGGTTTTCTTCGGCAAGGGTTGCCAGGACCCGCCCTTCCGGTGAGATTCGGCGATCGCCTAAACACTGGAGGCATGAGGCATGACATCGAGTTGGAAAGGCATGATAACCGTGGGCGGCGTGGTGGGGATCGCTGTGATCGCCGGACTGTACGGCCTGCAGGCCCGCCAGACGGAGCCGGTGCCGGCGGTCGCTCTGGAGTCGGGCGGTGTGACGGTTTACAAGACCCCTACTTGAGGCTGTTGCAAGGAGTGGGTGGGTCACCTGCTCGAAAACGGCTTCGAGGTGAACGCGATAGACGTGAGTGACACCGAGCTTACGGCGGTGAAGGCACGCTACGGGGTAGGCGCCGAGCTGGCCGGCTGCCATACGGCTCTGGTGGACGGCTACGTCCTGGAAGGGCACGTCCCGGCGGACGACATCAAGCGGCTGCTCGAGGAGCGGCCGGAAATCGTCGGGCTTGCCGTGCCGGGTATGCCGATCGGGTCGCCGGGGATGGAGGTCGCGGGTCGACATCCCGATCAGTACGACGTTTTGAGTTTCGACGAGCAAGGCAACACTCAGATCTATTCGAGCTACTAGTCGGTAGAGACCAAGCGGCGAGGATAGAAGGGCGGGGTCCAGATTGGGCTCCGCCTTTTTTTTGACGACTTGTTGATGGGAATGGGGGAGTTTGGGTTTGGGGGAGTTGGGGATTCATTGAATAGGGATTGGAGATCCGCGAATCCGAGGAATCCGTGGAAAAAAGAGCTCCGGGAGACCTACATCTGGCTCAAGCTGGCCAAAGAGCTGGAGATCGGCTCGGGCCCGGAGCTGGACGAGGCCATCGCCGAGGCGGACGAGCCCATAGGTATCTTCGTCACCAGCATCGCTACGGCCAAGAGAAACGCCAAATAGCCCCAGCCCTAACCACCCCATTCCCCCATCCCCCAATTCCCCAACACCACGGACTCCCCGGACTCCCCGGATTCTACGATCTTCCTTCCCCAATTACCGAATTCCCGGAATCCCGAATTCCCGTATTTTACTCTCGTCATGAACGACCGCGCGTCGCCAGAACGTCGGTCCCTGCTCTTCGTTTGCCCAGACGGCGAGCCCGCAGAAGAGGTCGCCGCAGCCCGCTCCTGGCTCGGCACTCTTCCCGACGCCGAGGTCCAGGCGATCCGGCTGGCCGAGCTGTCTGAGGAAACACTCGACCACGGGACGACGGTCTGGTTCCACTGGACCGAGCCGCCTGCGCTCGCTGATGCCGCACGCCATGCACTCGACGCCCACGTGCGCGCCGGTGGTGGCTTGGTCGCCACGCTGGCGGCGGCGCTCCTGCCGGTCCAGCTCGGCTGGGAAAAGGTGGCGCCCGACGAGGCCACCGACGCGCCCTGGTCGGAGGAGGCCGACGACGGACTGGCCGGAGACTTCAGCGCGGCGCCGCGGATCCGCGGGCTGCAGAGCTTCCGGGGCCATCCTCTGTTCCAGGGTCTGGGGAGCGGATGCTACACCTGGGCGCCGCGGGATGGCGAGCGGCTGATCCGCTACGGCTACACGGGCGACAGCTGGCCGAAACAGGGGCGTGTCGTCGCAGTCCAGAAGGCCTACATCAGCGTGAACCCGGGACGCCGGCTGGCCTGGGAGTACGCGGTGGGCGACGGCTGGGCGGTCTGCATCGGCGCCTATATCTACTTTGCGGCGCACGATCGCCGCTACGAGCTTCACCGTGACCGGCTGCTAAGGAACGCATTCGACCGGGTCGCCTCCAACGGACACCGGGTTCGGCTGATCGGCGGCGCCTGGCGGCCGCCGTACACCGGTGTGGAGTTGGACGAGAGGGTACGGTTGCCTCCGGATCTCGGGTCGGGCGCCGACCGCCCCCTCGCCTCGGGGGACGATCTGCGGCTCGAGCGGGAGGCGACGGACGCGGAGTACACGCTCGCCGGGACCCGGGCGCTGCTGGTGGGGCGTGAACGAGGTGGCCACGAGGAGGTCTGGTTCCACCCCGTGCGCGCTGCCGGCCGCTGGGATCTGCACCCGGGACCGGCGATGCTCGACGACGGTGAGCGTAGCAAGGACCGTAGCAACATTGTTGCTACCCGCTTCCGGATCGAGCCGGGCGTGATCGAGCGGCAGATCGACATCGAGGGGCGGACCGTCGTCGAGCGAACGACTGTGGCGCCCGACGAGCCTGGTCTACTTGTGGAGCTTCGAGCCGAAGACCGCGGCGGCGAGCCTGGCGATCTCATCTTCTGGACGTTGGAGAGCGACCTGCGTCTCGCCTGGCCCTACCCGGCGAGCGCCACTGGCCGGTTGAGGTACAACAAGGAGGGTGGTGCGCTCGGGCTGCAGGCCGAGACCGGCGAGTGGCTGGGCGTCCGTATCGAGCCGGCGCCTCGGAACTTCCTGGTGGAGAACCATTCCGACGCAGAGCGCTCCTGCTTGCGTATACGGGCGCAGCTCGAGCTGGGCGGTACCACTCGCATCCTGCTGCTCGGCGCCGGTCGTGAGGAGGGTCCGCCGGGCGCGGTCGATCTGGGCGGTTGGGCTGAGCGCCGGGCGGCGGCCCGGCGTCGACAGCGCGAGGAGGGTTTCGTCCTCGAGTCCGGCGACAGCGAACTGGTCGAGGCCGTCGAGTGGGCGAAGTGGCGGCTCTCGACGTACCGGGTCGATGTCCCCGGGCTCGGCATTTCGCTGGTCGCGGGCTACGGCCGATCGCGGTCCGGCGAGTTCGGCGACGGCCGTCCGGGGTACGCCTGGTACTTCGGGCGCGACGCGTGCTGGACGGCGTTGGCCTGCCTGGCGGCCGGTCAAGACGAGTCGGCGCGAGAGGTGTTGGAGTTCCTGGGCCGCCACCAGGACGTGACCGGCCAGGTTCTCCACGAGTGTACGACCAGCGGGGTAGTGCACTACGACGCCGCCGACTCCTCGCCACTCTACCTGCTGCTGGCTGCGCGCTACCTGGCGGCCACGGATGACGGCGCAACTTTGCGGCGCCAGTGGCCACACGTTCAGAGCGCCTACGAGTTTTGCCTTTCCACCGACTCGGACGGCGATGGTCTGATCGAGAACACGAACGTCGGACACGGCTGGGTGGAGTTCGGGCGGCTGGGTGGACATCACGTGTCGCTCTATCTGGCGGGCGTCTGGGTCGCGGCGCTCGCCGAACTGGAGGTTGCCGCCCGGACGCTGGGCGAGCTCGATTTCGCTGACGACCTGGCCTACCGGGCGGCGGCGGCGCGCTCGAGCCTCGAGCTCTCGTTCTTCGACCCACTCGAAGCTCGCTATGCGAACGGTCGCCGGCCCGACGGGTCGCTCGACATGGCCGAGACGATCATGACGGCGGTACCGCTGGCGCTGGGTGCCGTGCGGGCGGAGCGCTGCGAGCGGTGGCTCGACCGCGTGGCGACGGAGGACTTCACGGCGCCCTGGGGCGTGCGGCTGGTCCCGCGCTCCGATCCGCACTACGACCCCGAGGGTTATCATGCCGGCGCCGCCTGGCCGCTTTACAGCGGCTGGGTCAGCCTGGCCGAGTTCAGGGCCGGGCGTGCCGAAGCGGCGCGCCGCCATTGGGAAGCGACCCTGAGGCTTTACCAGACCGCCTCGCTCGGCGCCTGGCCCGAGGTGACCCACGGCGACGAGCCGCGCAGTATCGGGGTGACTCCGGACCAGGCGTGGTCGACCGCCGCCGCGCTATTCCCGTTGCTCGCGATCGGTCGAGGCTCGCGCGAACCCGGCGGCCAGTGCTAGCTTGCATATCGATTCGGCTCCAACCGGCAGACAGGGAGGCCAGGATGGGTGGGATCAACCTCGCACGTGTGCTCATTGGTGGGCTTCTGGCAGGCGTCATCTACAACATCTCGGGCTTCGGGGCCGGCCAAGTCGTCGACCTCGCCCACACCTTCGCTCGCTTCGGCTGGGAGCCATCCACCGGCTCGACGATCCAGCACGCGGCCGTCAGGTTCGGGTTTGGCCTGATCAGCGTCTTCACTTATGCCGCGATCCGGCCGCGCTTCGGTCCCGGCCTGAAGACGGCGATCATCGCCGCCTGCATCCTCTGGATCGCCGCCGCGGCACCGTTAGTCTTCGTGCTGACAGAGCTCTTCGTCTTCAGCGGCTCGCAGGCGGTGATTCTGTTGGTCTGGACGCTGGTTGAAGCGTGCGTGGCGACAAGCGTCGGCGGCTGGCTGTATCAGGAGCTGGAGTCGCGAGGGGCCGGCGTCGGCTAGCGTCTCGCGAGCCTCATCCCGCGGGGCGCGGCAGGCGCGCCCCGTTCAGTTTCCTATTCCCAGCGGACCCGGTAGCGGCACACCTCGCCGCCCTTGGCGCGGCACTCTTCCTCTTCGACTTCGACGCGCGTCGCGCCGCACATCTCCAGCGCCCGCTTGTACCAGCCGACTACGGTCAGGCAGTCCGGTGCCGAGAAGGTCTCGGCGTCGTAGGTCGTGAGGTAACCCTCGCCGTCGCCGGTCTTCTCCCAGGCGCGGCGGCCCGTCTGATAGTAGAGCTCGTAGATCTGCGCCGCCTTCCTCAGGAAGGCCTCGGGATCGCCGCGTGTGATGAAGCTGGCGTGGAGTGTGGTGAGGTTCTTGTTCGCCGACGCGACGCCCAACTGCTCGAAGAACTCCGGGTCACCCTCCCCACATACCTGGACGATGGCGTCGTCCAGTCGCTTGCCGACCTCGAAGGGCAGCCAGGTCGACGGGACCATCTTCTTCAATGCCGCCTGGTCCTCGGCATCCAGGCTGGCCATCACCTGGCGCATTTGGTCCTCACCGAACTGCTCCTTAACGAAGTCGAGTCGGGATTGTAAGACAGAGCCTTTGACTTTTTGCATGTCCTATATGCTAGGCGACGTGGCGCGTGCGGCAAGAGCGGGTGTTTCGAAACGAGACGCGGTGAACCGAACAACGTTTCCCACGGACACACCCGCGGCTTTGGGCGTTGAATGTAATCTGTTGCCGTTAATGGAGTTACGTGCGCCGGGCGCTGCCGCGCAACCGGAACCCTTCTTGCACCTCTGGCCATCGCGGGACTGACGATGATCACACCCTTTTGCAGGAGGTTTTCCATGACCCGTCCAGGTAACTTCGCGAGAACCCTGGCGTTGGGCGTCGTATTGGGCGCGCTGGGCTGTGGCGGGGCTGCCAGGGTGGAGGAGTTGTACGAGGAGGCTCCGGTGGGCAGCGAGATGATCGTCGAACGCAGCGACGGCGATCGTCCCGACTGGATCACCGAACCGCCGGGTGACGATGACGGGATGAAGTTCTTCTCCGGCGGTGAAGAAGGCTACAGCGACTATGCTGTGGGGCTGCGGATGGCCAAGGCGGAAGCGTGGCAGGAGCTGGGCGAGAGTGTGCTCGGCATCTGGAGCTCGCTGCTGCAGGCCAGCGAGGTCGGCGGTAAGGACCGGCTTCAGCAGTACGCGCGCAACTTCCAGGAGCTGGCGGTCAAGGAGATCACGCTCAGCGGCACGGAAGTCGAAGAGCGCTACTACGAGAAGGTCGCGGTGAAGACGACGTACGGTGTCGACTACCACTACAACGCCTTCGTGCTGCTCAGGGTGCCGGAGCGAGAATACCAAATGGCACAGCTCCGCGCATTGGAACAGCTACGGAACCGGGCGAAGCAGGAAAACAATGCCGACGCCGAAGAGTTCATCGACGAAGCGATCCAACGGCTGAACGAGATACAAGGGTGAACCGTCGGGCGTTAGCCCTGGCGGGTACGCTCGTAGTTGGAGCCTGTGGTGGTGGCGCGGTGCTGGAGCGGACGGCTCCCGAGCGGCCCGCTTGGGTCGAGGTAACGCCCGCCGCGCGCGACTCGCTCTACTTCGTCGGTATCTGCTCCGACCTTCCTACGTATCAGGAAGCGGTGCGGTGCGCGCGCGGCGAGGCGCTGACGGACGTCGCTGCCTGGGTCGGCGCCCGGTTCTCGTCTTACGTCTACGACCACCAGACGGACGGTTCACGTTCGGCCGGTACGGCGATGTACCTCGACGCCGATCTCTTTCTGACCGACCTGCGGCGCAGCGACACCTACCACGAGGTGACGGAGACGGACTACGGCGCGCGCTCGTACTACGTGAGCGTGTTGTTGGCCTATCCGCGCCGCGCCGCCGAGTTGGAGAAGAGCCGGGTCGAGGAGACGACTTTCAGAGCCGAACGTCTCTTGGAACAGGCGCTGGAGCGGGTGCCCGGTGTCGCGGCTGAAGGTCGCTGGGGCTCAGCGATGGACGTACTGCTGGCTACGGCAGGCGAGGTTGCGGTGCCGCGGAACCTTCAGCGTACCGGGCATACCGCCAGGCTGACGAGCATGGCGGAAGCGGTCGTCACGCCCCTGCAGCTTTACGCTGGCACTGAGGACAGGGGGGTCGAGGTGCGTGCGCGCTACAGGGGCGTGCCGGCTGCCGGTCTGCCGGTGCAGTGCATAGCGGGTGCGGTGCGGCTGATGGTGGTGACGGACGAGGAAGGCCGCGCCGCCTGTGAAATAGCGGATTCTGTACCTGGGGGGGCGGGTCGAGTCATAGCGCGTCCCGAGATAACGGGTTACCTCGATGCCGTTCCCCCGGGTGCCAGCGAGCTCGCGGTCGCTTTGGGCCGCTTACTGAATCGTACGGTGGTGATCGAGCTCGACGATGGTTTCGACATAGATCTCGTGCTGGTTGGTGGCGACGGCTGCGAGCTGGCCATGGAGCTGTTGAGAGAGGGTCTGATTGGGGCCGGAGTTCGGGTGGTCGATCTAACGAAGGGCGTGCCGGCCCTCGATGTTTCCTGTCAGGTAACGGTTGGGAGTCGGCAGGGAGAACTCTACGCGGCGCGGGCGCGTGCGGCGCTCTCGCTCGATGCGGCGGAGCACCGCGGCGCCGATCTGTTGGCGCCCGTGACCGGGCTCGGCGCCTCGGTCTCCGTCGCGCGCGAGGATGCCCTGCTGAAGCTGGGGGAACAGCTGGCCGCCTCCGCCCTCAAGCTGCTGGGTGATCTCGATGATCAGGGAGAGAAGTAGACTTGCGATCGCAGTTACGCTGGCCGTGGGGTTGGGCCCGGGTCTGATGCCGCTGACGGGGAGCGCGCAGGTCGACCCCGTTCGCGATGAGCTCGATGACCATCTCGCCCGTTTGGTCACGGAGACGCG
>JASFTI010000060.1:0-13236 GCA_050053635.1 Gemmatimonadales bacterium | reverse complement strand
TGATCTGCACATGATCGACGTAGCGGCGGTTCCAGATCGGTTCGAAGATCGCGTTCGCGAAGCGGAAGACGAGGATGTTCTGAACCGTCTCCTTACCCAGGTAGTGGTCGATGCGGTAGATCTGCGACTCGTCGAGGACCTCGAGGAGTTCGCGGTTGAGCGAGCGCGCCGAGTCGAGGTCGTGGCCAAACGGCTTCTCCACCACGAGGCGTCGCCACTGGCCCCGCTGCTCGCGTGCGAGGCCGACCTCGTCTAATTGCCGCGGGATCTCGGAGAAGAAGCTGGGCGGCGTCGACAGGTAGTACAAGTAGTTGCCGCCGGTCCCCCGTTCTTCATCGACGTTCGCCAGGGTTTCTTTGAGCTGCACATAGGTCTCTGGGTCATCGAGGTCACCGGCGACGTAGTAGATGCGCTCGTTCAGCCAGTCCCAGATCTCCTGCTGGAACTTGGCCGTCAGGTGCCGGTCCGCCCCCTCCCGCAACTGCTGGCGAAACTCATCCTCATCGCGGCCGCGCGCGATACCGACGATGGCGAACTCGTCGGGCAGCAGTTCGGCCTCGGCCAGGTTGTAGAGCGCGGGAATGAGCATACGGCGCGTCAGGTCGCCGGCGGCGCCGAAAATCACTATCGCGCACGGTCCGGCCGGTTTGGCGGATCTATCTTGCGTATCGCTAAGCATCGTCACTTCCAGTTCTAGTGATCGGTAGCCAGTAGCCGGTAACCGGTAATTAACAGCGGCCCACCGGCCACCGACACACCGGCCCCCGGCCACCGCTCACTGGCTACTTTCCGCCCGGCGGCTCCGTGTGTCCACCGAATCCATGCCTCATCGCGGAGAGGACCTTCTCCGCAAACGTATGCTCCTGGCGCGAGCGGAAGCGGGCATAGAGCGAAGCCGAGAGCACATCGGCGGGCACGGCCTCCTCGACGGCGGTGAGTATAGTCCAGCGCCCTTCGCCTGAGTCCTGGACGAACCCACTGTAGTCGGACAGCTGTGGGTCGGTGAGCAGCGCCGTGGCAGTCAGGTCGAGGAGCCAGGAGGTAACGACGCTACCGCGGCGCCAGACCTCGGCGATATCGGCGAGCTCGAGGTCGTAGCGCTCGACGCTTTTCAGGATGTCGAAGCCCTCGGCGTAGGCCTGCATCATGCCGTACTCGATGCCGTTGTGGATCATCTTGACGAAATGGCCGGCACCGGCGGGTCCGCAGTGCAGGTACCCATGTTCGACGCGGGCCGGTTCATCCTCGCGGCCCGGCGTGCGCCCGATTTCGCCCAAGCCGGGCGCCAGCGTCGCGAAAATGGGATCGAGATGCTCTACCGCTTCCTGCGGGCCGCCGATCATCATGCAGTAGCCGCGCTCGAGGCCCCAGACGCCGCCGCTTGTACCGACGTCGACGTAGTGGACACCCTTCTCCGACAGTTGCCGATCGCGGCGCAGGTCGTCCTTGAAGTACGAGTTGCCGCCGTCGACGACGATGTCGCCCGGTTCGAACAGCTCGGCCAGCGCCATCACTGTCTCGTCGGTAGGCTCGCCGGCCGGGACCATGACCCAGGCGGCGCGTGGTTTACTCAACTTCTCGGCGAATTCCTCCAGCGACGAAGCTCCCTTCGCGCCTTCGCCCTCCAGTTGCTTCACGTTCTCGGGATTCAGGTCGAAGACGATGCAATCATGGCCGCCGCGTATCAGGCGGCGAACCATGTTGGCGCCCATCTTCCCCAGTCCAACCATTCCAAGTTGCATGACCCGTTCTCCTATTACAGCTATCAGGCGAGCCGGTCAGGCGAACGCCCGCTCGATCAGCTCGCGCAGCTTCTTCAGTCCGGTGGTCACGTCGCTGCCCAGGTGGACGCGTAGGGCGCGGCGCCCGCGCTCCACCAGAACCTCGAAGTCACCGCGTGCTTGCGCCGCTTTTACTGTTCCGAAAGTGTAACTGCGGCCCGGCACCGCGAGGTCCGCGGCGTCGTCGCAGGTAATCTGCAGAAAGACTCCGGTATTGGGCCCACCCTTGTAGGCCTGGCCCGTCGAGTGGAGGAAGCGGGGGCCGTATCCCAGGCAGGTCGCGACGCGCCGGGCGTCGCGCAGGCGGTGGCGGATGGCCTGGAGCTCGGAATCGTGCTCGTCGTTCATCTCGACGTAGGCGAGCAGCGCCAGGTAGTCGCCGGCACTCAGTCGATCCAGATGGGCTTTCAGGTACGCGGCGACAGTCTGCTCTCCGGCAGCCGCGGCCAGCTGCTTGGCGTTCCGTTCATCGGTGAACAGCGCGATCCCTCCCTCTTCCAGGACCGGCGACTCGGCGGGCAGCGCCCCGCTCCGCTCGTATTCATCCGTGAGACCTCGGGTCGCCACCTTGCTGGCCTCGACGTCCGGCTGGTTGAACGGATTGATGCCCATGACCGAGCCCGCTACCGCGGTGGCGAACTCCCAGCGGAAGAACTCTTGGCCAAGGTCGTAGCGGTCTTCGATCTCGATGCGGACGACCGGCTGCCCCGCATCGGCCAGGCGCTTCACCTCTGCGTCCTGATCGGCGTCTTCCACCCCCGCCAATCTCAAATAGACGAAGACGCGATCGTCACTATACACTTCGGGCGCTCCCAAAGCTTCCCGGTCCACGGGGATGAGGGCCTTCCCTTCCTTTCCGGTCGACTCGGCGATCAGCTGCTCCAGCCAGGCGCCCAGGTGCCCGAGGTCCGTCGAGGTGACGATGGTGACCTTGTCGCGCCCGGCGCGGCCCAGGGCGCCGAGGATCGCGCCCAGCACCAGGCCGGGATTCTCACGCTCCGGTACGCAGGCCGCGCACGCCTGCACCATCTCTTCCGCTCGATCGAGCAGACGGTGCACGTCGAGCCCGATGATCGCGGCGGGCACCATGCCGAAGTCCGAGAGGGCAGAATAACGACCCCCGATGGTCGGCACGCCAAAAAAGACACGGCGGAACCCATCCGCTTCGGCGACCGACTGCAACTTCGAGCCCGGATCGGTAATCGCAATGAACTGGCGGCCCGCCGCCTCTCCGCCGACCCGCTCCTTCAGTAGCTCGAAAAAGTAGTCCTTGAAGATGTTGGGCTCGAGCGTCGTGCCCGACTTGCTGGAGACGATGAACAGCGTGCGCTCAATGTCGATCTTCTCCTCGAAGGCCTTCACCTGCGCCGGGTCGGTGGAATCGAGAACATGCAGCTCCGGAAAACCCTCGCTCGCCCCGAAGGTCACGCTGAGGACCTCCGGGCAGAGGCTCGAGCCGCCCATCCCTAGGAGCAGAGCGTGGGAGACCTCCTCCTGCTGCGCCACCTCGGAGATCCGCTGGAAACGATCCTGGTGGGTCTTCAGCTGGTCCTCGGTGATCCCCAGCCAGCCCAGCCAGTCCGATTCGTCGCTCCCGGTCCAGACGGCGGCGTCCCGCGCCCAGAGGCGCCCCACCCTGCCGTCCGTCGCCCAGTCGTCGAGCGTCGCATCGACCTGTGCCACGAGCTCATCGGGCAGCGTGTAGCTCTGGCGACCGGCCATCGCCCGGGTCGGCGCGCGGCACCTGTCATCGACGGCAGCCAGCAGATCGGCGAAGGCGTCGGCGAAAAGCTTCACACCGTCCGAGAGCAGCTGATCTGTGACGCCTGCGAGAGAGATATCCAACTCCTCGAGTGCGGCGAGGGTGGCCTCTGCACCCTCGAGATCTTCCTCGATCGAAACCCGCAGTTGCCCATGCTCGCGGAAGGCATCGTAGGTCGCCGGCGGCATCGTGTTTACGGTATCGGGACCGATGAGCTCTTCCACGTACAATACGTCGCGGTACTCCGGGTTCTTGGTGCTGGTGCTGGCCCAGAGCAGCCGTTGCGTGTGCGCGTTCGCCTCTGCCAGCTTCTCCCAGCGCGGCCCGCTATACAATTCCTTGTAGCGCTGGTAGGTCAGCTTGGCGTTGGCGATCGCCACCTTGCCCGGCAAATTGCGAAGCCGCGCCTTGCGATCCGCATCCGTCGTGCTCTCGAGCATCTCGTCGATGATCGAGTCGACGGCGGCGTCGATCCTGCTGATGAAGAAGCTGGCTACACTGGCGACACGGGAAGGATCGCCGCCGCTCTCGACGTAGCGCTCGAGGCCCCTCAGATACGCCTCCGCCACCTGCTCGTATACGTCCCGTGCAAAGAGTAGGGTGACATTGACATTGATACCCTCGGAGATGAGCTGCTCGATCGCCGGGATTCCCTCCGCCGTCGCCGGCACCTTGATCATGACGTTGGGTCGATCGACCGCATTCCAGAGGCGGCGCGCCTCCTCGAGGGTGCCTTGCGTGTCGTGGGCCAGGTCCGGCGAGACCTCGAGGCTCACGTATCCATCGCGACGCTTCGTGGACTCGTAGACCGCTGCCATCGCGTCAGCGGCCATCTGGATGTCCTCGACCGCCAGTCGTTCGTATATGCCTTTAGGGTCGAGCTCCGGCTCGGCCGCCAGCCGGGCCAGGGTATCGGCGTAGTCGTTGCTGCCGGCGATCGCCTTACCGAAGATCGCCGGATTCGATGTCATGCCCTTGAGGCCGTCCTCATCGATCAGCCGCTCGAGCTCACCGCCCGTGATCAGGCTTCTACGGATGTAGTCGAGCCAGACCGACTGGCCATAACCGCCAAGCTTGACCAGCGGATTCATATATGTGCCTCCCCGACTGAAGCTGGGATTGTTGGGCTATAGCGCCGCCTCGATCTGCGCCTTGGCGGCCTTGACGACGGCCTCGACGGTGAAGCCGAAGTGCATTTGTACATCCTTAATCGGTCCAGAGGCGCCGAAGGTTTCCATGCCGATCATCGCGCCGCCGGAACCGACGTATCTGTACCATCCCTGGGCCACCGCCTGCTCCACCGCTACCCGCGCTGAAACCGTGGCTGGCAGGATGCTGTCGCGGTACTTCCTATCCTGGCGCTCGAACAGCTCCCAAGACGGGACGCTCACCAGACGGGCACGGACGCCCTCCTCCGTCAGTCGCTCGTAGGCCTCTAAGCAGAGCGCGACTTCGCTACCGCTAGCCATCAGCAGGACCTCGGGGTCGCCGGACTCGGGGTCGGCGAGCACATAGGCGCCGCGGCGTAATCCCTCGGCCGGCGCGAACTTCGCGCGATCGAGCGTCGGCAGGTTCTGGCGGCTGAGCACGAGAGCGGTGGGCTGGTGGCGGGTCTCCATCGCCACACGCCACGCTTCGGCGGTCTCGTTGGCATCGGCCGGTCGGATGACGATGAGCCCCGGTATGGCCCGCAGTGCGGCGAGCTGCTCGACCGGTTGGTGGGTCGGTCCATCTTCGCCGACACCGATGGAGTCATGGGTGAAGACGTAGATGACGGGTATCTCCATCAACGCGGCCAGTCGGATTGACGGACGCATGTAGTCGCTGAAGACGAGGAAAGTTGCACCGTAGGGCCTTACCTTGCAGTGCGAGAGACCGTTGAGGATCGCGCCCATCGCATGCTCGCGCACCCCGAAGCGAAGGTTGCGGGGTCGATAGTCCTCCGCCTGGAAGTCGCCCGCCGCATCTTCGAAGGTCAGCAGCGTCTTCGTCGAAGGCGTCAGATCGGCCGCTCCGCCCATCAGCCAGGGAACGTTCTCCGCTATGGCGTTCAAGACTTTACCCGAGGACGCGCGGGTAGCCATCCCCTTCGGGTCGGCTGGGAAATCCGGAATATCGTCGTCCCAACCGGCCGGCAGCTCGCGATGCTGCATCATCTGGATCTGTCCGGCGAGTTCGGGATACTCCGCCTCGTAGGCGGCGAACCTCTCCATCCACTTATCGCGTAGCACGCGGCCGCGCGCGGCGACACCGGCGGCGAGGTGTTCGCGTACACCGTCGGGCACACAAAATTTCTCGTCCTCGGGCCAGCCGTAGTTCCGTTTCGTAGCGCGGATCTCGTCCTCGCCCAGCGGCGAGCCATGCGCCTCGTGACTGTCCTGCAGGTTCGGAGCGCCAAAAGCGATGTGGCTGTCGACAACGATGAGAGTGGGCCGGTCCTCGGTCTCTTTGAATGTAGTGAACGCCTCGGCCAACGCTTCCAGGTCATTGGCATCGCCGATGTGGGTGACGCGCCAGCCGTAAGCTTTGAAGCGGCTGGCGACATCCTCGGTGAAGGCGAGCGTCGTAGGCCCGTCGATGCTGATCCTATTGCTGTCGTAGATCCAGCAGAGTTTCGACAGCTTGAGGTGTGCAGCCAGCGAGGCCGCCTCGGAGGTGATGCCCTCCATCATGCAGCCGTCGCCGGCCAGCGCGTATACGTCGTAGTCGAAAACATCGAAGCCCGGCCGGTTGAAGTGCGAGGCCAACCAGCGGGAGGCGATAGCCATCCCGACGCTGACCGCGGCGCCCTGTCCCAGCGGCCCGGTCGTCGTCTCCACGCCCGAAGTAAGGCGATACTCCGGGTGGCCGGGAGTGCGGCTCTCCAGCTGCCGGAAGTTCTTTATCTCGTCGAGCGAGACCGCCGGCTCGTCGAGGACCTTGTAGTTGCCGTCGACCTGCTTGACGCCGGTCAGGTGGAGTAAGGAGTAGAGCAGCATCGAGGCGTGCCCGGCGGAGAGCACGAAGCGATCCCGGTTAGGCCAGATCGGGTCACCCGGGTCATAGCGGAGAAACCGCTGCCAGAGGCAGTAGGCCACCGGGGCCAGCCCCATGGGCGCTCCCGGGTGGCCGGAGTTCGCCTTCTGAACGGCGTCCATCGCCATGGTGCGTATCGTGTTGACAGAGAGAGTATCGAAGTCCGTCCGACCGCTCATCCCAAGCCTCCCAACGGTGGTTTTCTTCACGTGAACGGTGACAAGTGTAGCAGTCCCGGCCCGCTCTGCAACAGGCCGCCGGGTCTTGCGGTTCCCGAACCCCGGCCGGCACCTTGGGCCCATGCGCATGTCGCGACTTTTCGGGGAAACCCTTCGGACGACGCCCGCCGAGGCCGACTCGCCGGGGCACGGACTCCTGCTGCGGGCGGCCTACATCCGCAGCGTGGCGCCCGGGATCTTCAGCTATCTGCCGCTCGGCCTGCGGACGGGCGCCAAAATCGAGGCCATCGTCCGCCAGGAGCTGGACTCGATCGGCGCCCAGGAGGTCGCCATGCCGCTCGTCCAGCCGGTCAGGCTGCGGCGCGCGGCGGGGCGGACCCAGAGCGGCGAAGAAGAGGTGCGGTTCGGCGACCGAGCCGGGAGAGACCTGCTGCTGGGGACATCGCACGAGGAGGTCGCCGCCGAGCTGGCCCGGAGCGACATCACTTCTTACCGGCAGCTCCCAGCCACGCTCTACCAGATACGACCGACGTTCCGTGACGAGCTGCGCCCGCTCGCCGGGCCCCTGCGAGCCCGCGAGTTCGACCTGATGGACTGCTACAGCTTCGATCGTGACCGGGCCGGCCTCGACGAGCGCTGCGCGGCCGTCCGTAGGGCATTCGAGCGGATTTTCCGGCGCGTCGGGCTGGCGGAGCTAAGCGTTGCCAGCTCGGTGAGGGAGGAAGAGATCGAGGACGAGTTCTATCTCCTGAGCGACGTCGGCGACGAGCGTCTGGCCGTCTGCGATGGATGCAGCTACGTCGCCAACTTGCGCGCCGCGCGCTTCGCGAAGCCCGAGCCCACGGCCGAAGCTGCCGAACCGCTGGAGAAGGTCGCCACTCCCGGGACCGATACTATCGCCGCACTGGCGGAGTACCTGGACGTTCCCACCGCGCGCACGGCCAAGGTCGTCTTGCTTTCCGCCAACATGCCTGGCGAGGCGGAAGGGGAACGAGAAGTCGTGGTCATGGCGCTGGTGCGCGGCGACATGGAGGTGAGCGAGAGCAAGGTCGCCGCCGCGATAGGGGCTCGCCGGCTGTGGTCGGCGGACGCCAGGGCGATCCGTGCCGTAGGCGCAGTGCCCGGCTTCGCCTCGCCGATCGGCCTCGAGTCTGACGATCTGATCGTCGCGGTCGATGAGCTGGTCGCCGGCTCCACCAACCTGGTGTCGGGCGCCAACGAGGAAGGCTACCACCTCCGCAACGTCAACTTCCAGCGTGACTACGTTGCCGACGTCGTGACGGACATCGCCGCCGCCTTCCCGGGCGCTCCCTGTCCCGAGTGCGGCGCACCGCTGCGCCTGGCCGCCTGCCTGGAGATCGGGAGTCTTCATCGTTTCGCCCAGGCGTACGGCGAGAGTCTGGGCGTCAGCTTTCAGGATCAGGACGGGACCCAGCGGACACTGGCCATCGGCTCCTACGGGATCGGAATCGGCCGCCTGCTGGCCTGCGTGGCCGAGACACACCACGACGAGCACGGACTGCGCTGGCCCGTGGAAGTCGCGCCGTATCAGGTGCAGCTAGTCGTTCTCTCAGGCGGCGACACAGAGATCGCGCGCCAGGGCGAGGACCTGTACTCATCTCTGTGCCAGGCACGCGTCGAGGTACTTTACGACGACCGTGAGGTCAGCGGCGGCGTGAAATTCAACGACGCCGATCTCATCGGCCTGCCGCTCAGATTAACGCTGGGTCGTCGCTCGTTGCAGGAGGGTGGTGTCGAGCTCAAGCGGCGCGATCGGGAAGAACGGCAGATCGTCGGCATTGCAGGCGCCCTCGATTCCGTAACCTCGGTTATACCAGCCTGAAGCCCACCGCGGTGTTCACGGTGTCTCGCACCGCGCCCAGCGCGGCGTTGATCGCCCGCTCGACCGCGATGATGCCCATTCCTTCGATCGTAAGCAGGACGGTGCGGGACGCGTTCTTCTGGATCTCCAGGTGCAGGCGCGCCTTTTGCTTGGTCAGCTTGCCAGCGGCGTGCAGTCGAACGATCATCGCTATGCTCTCGGCGGTCTTCTTGAACTCGGCTTTCGCGTAGTCCTTGATCTCGGGCCAGCTGTCCTCGAGGACCTCTCGCGATGCCTCCAACATCTGCTTCGCCAGACTCGGCACCCTGATAGCCATAGTCTCCCCCTTACTGACCCCGTTTCTTGGCCAGCTCCAACGTCAATATCGCCTGGAAGCTCTGCTGGAACGCGGCCCGTAACGGTTCCAGCTCCTCCGGACTGTCGAACCCCAGTCTGTGCAGCTCCTCGAGGACCTCCACGTTCTGGGCGACAAGATCGAGCTGCTCGACGGTGATCTCGTTCTTCGGCCGCGCGGCGGAGCGCACCCTGATGACGCTCAACTCGGCGCGTACCTGATCGTAGAACTCGATGTAGTTGCCGTGGTCCGCCTCGGGCGTGTAGAGATTGCGCTCCAGGTCAATGAAGAAACGCTCGAACTCACGTTGTAGCGCCGTGACCGACCGGTCGGTGACCTCATCGTAGTCGGCCACCAACTTGATCTGGCAGCCGAGCCCAGCCAGCGTCACGGTCAGAACGGTCAGTTGCAACGCTCGACGCAATCGTGCGGTATGTCTGCCGCGATATCTCATGTCAGCCCTCTCCCAGCCAGGACTCGAGGCAACGATCGAAGTAACCGGTGACGCGCAAGAATGCGCCGTTATACACAATATGACTTGTCGCAGCGATCAACGCGCTAGCTATAGACAACCAGACGGGCATCAGCCCAAAAAACCAGAGGACGTTGCCAGCGATGGCGCGTGCCCACTTAACGAAGGTTACGAAGGGGCGCACTTCCCCCAGCTTCCGCATCAGCTTCGGCCAAAGCACGTACCAAGCGATCAGCGCGGCCACTCCCAGTACCCAGGCGACCACCGGCAGCGGCCGCTGCGCCGGAAAAGGCCACACCCGCTCCAGCACACCGCCGATCGCCACGCCGATATCGGCGAGCGATAGGCGAATCCCCCAGCCGGCGACGACCGCACCGCCAACCAAGGCCAGGGTGAACAGCCACGCTTCCCAGGCCCGCAGCTTCAGCGACCTGAAGAAACGTAGGGCGCCCGCCTCGATAACCTTCTGCTCACGTCCCTCGGGGAATTTCCGTGCCGGGCAATCCTCGGACCTCATGCGGGGCAGCGGTGCATGCTCGGCCGGTTTCCACTCCGACGACCCGAAAGGCGGACCGGCAAGGTACCGGCGCACGAAGCGATCGGCGAGCGAGTAGCCCTGGTAGACGATGGCAGCTATCTCGCCGTCGCCGAAGGCGTCGAGGTCGGTGCGGATGGAGGCGATCGCTCGCGACTCGGCATGGGGTGGCAGGCCTTCCGGATCACCATCTTCGGGAGGTGTGGTCATATGAAAGAACGCCGCGCCGTCCAGCCCGTATCGCTCTTCGAGATCCTTCCAAGCGGCGCTCTGGCCATCGACTCCGCTGAGGCCCGCACTGACCCGACGTTCCTCTCTCAGCCTGTGAAGCTGCAGGTTCCGAACGTTGTCCATCAGGATCGAGAAGATCCGCCCCATCATCCCGAAGCGCCCCGCCGTCACCCGTCTCTCGACCTGCATCAAGCCGCCGGCATCGCTGACGATGACGTGCGTACACTCCTCCTCGAAGAGCGCCGAGGTACCCTGGTTATCGAACACACCGCCGTCGGTCAGGCGCAGCGTGGCGACGTGTGTGTCATCGTAGAGGCCGAGAATCGTGTAGGGCGGAAAGACGGGCGGAAAGCAGGCCGAGGCCGCCACCGCGTCAGCGAGTGTTATCCTCTCGAAATCACGCTTCGCCTTCGAACCGATGAGCAGGCTCGTACGCAACTGGTACAGATCGATGACGAACGCCATCAAAGCTCCCAACCGTTCGGGCGACTCACCGACCAGCCCCCTGCATTCGGCCCAAACATCCGCCCCGATCTCGCGTATCGCCAGCCAAAAGCGGCGCACGCGCTGGCCGCGCGGCAGCCCGCCCTGCACTCCGTCCTGTGGCCCGCGCCACACATACCACGCCTGCCGCTTGGCGGCCCGCAAATCTCCCAGCTCGCACATCATGAAGCGCCGAATGGGAAACCCGGGCCGACAGATAGCGTCGAGAACCGGCCAAGCCGCGAGGTCGAGGCCGGCGTCGTCAATTGTCTCGCGTACGTACTTTCCGAACTCGAACCGCTGTTCGGCACTGGCGTCCTGCCACAGACGCCGGAGGATCGCCGTCACCACCGCCTCGGACTCGAAGCCCTGCGGCGGTGCCGGGACGCTGGGCAAGAGGTCGTCGAGCTCCTTAGCGGCGAGTTCGCGCCGGTAGCTCTCGAGGGTCTCGATCTCGTCGTAGCGTAGGAACCCGAGGACCGAGTCGCCAAGCTCGACGCTGGTGAACCGCCAATCGCGACCGGAATTGAGCGTCGTGGCGTTGAGCACGAGTTGCGGGATCTTGGTCGAGTGCGTTCGATTGTACTCCTCGACCCCGCCGACTACCGCTTCACCGCCCGGCAGGAACCGAACATCCTTGAGGGCGACCTGGCCCGCTCTCCCGTCGCGTTGCAGTTGACCCTTGTGGCGAAGATCTTCGACTATCCGCCTATATAGATGACGCTCGTACAGACGCCCCATCCGCTGGGCCAGAGTCCTGTTCGATATGATGATCCACAGCGTCGCAAACGGGTTCAACAGCAGCCGCGTGCGCAGATTCTTGCGAACCGCTGCGAGGAAGTCGCCCTCGACCTCCTTCACGATCTCGACGCAGTCGTCGCCGGTCAGATCGGCCTTGCGATCTATGTGCTTCTTGAGGACGAGGACGTAGAGGGCGGCCAGGACCGAGCCGCCCGACACGGTGGAGAGTACCTCGACCTGCCTCAGGACATCGAGCTCCGCCAGCCGCCGCAGGACGCCGAGATGGAAGAAGGATGCCCGAAAACCGCCACCGGACAGTGCGAGGCCCAGCTTGCTGCGCCTATCGTTCACCGTGAGGACCGGCCTTCAAAGTGAGCGCCCAGTATGTAGGAGACCTGGATACTGCAACAAGATGCGCGAAAGAAAAGGTGAGCACCAGAGATACGGGTGCCCACCCGGTTAATCGAATCAGATTGTCGCCTTCGCGGCGGAGGGATGACGGAAGCCGATCATCCCGCACGCTACGCGATTACTCGCCGTAGTAGCGCTTCGCCTGAATCTTGCCGCTCTTGGCCTTGATCTTCAGGTAGCCTTTCGATTTCCTAGCTAGTGTCCTGCCCTTCTTGACTGCTACGTCCTTCTTCTTGTGCATACTCTCGGGCGATTTCTTGCCCTCCTTCTGCACCAGCCAGCTGTCCTTGTGGCTTCGCACCACAAAAGTCGTCTTCGCCATCTTCACCCCTCCCTCGTGTTATGCGGCCGGAACTGGAGTCGCTACAATTATCAGGCTAACGAGCCGTTGGCGCAAGGCTGACGTTACAACGCATTTCGAGGCCGCCGAAACGTTCTCGTCGCCCTAGCGAGCCGATAGATCAATGCACGTTCTTCAGGACGGCTAACAAGTAGTCCCAGAACTTCTGAACGGTGTCGATGTGCATCTTTTCATCGGGCGAATGGACGCCTTCGAGCGTTGGGCCGAATGATATCATGTCCATGCCCGAGTATTTTTCGCCTATGATGCCGCACTCGAGTCCGGCGTGAACGGCTTGGACGCCGGGACCCTTGCCGTAGAGCTGCCGGTAAGTCAATTTCGCGATCTTGAGGATCGGCGAGTCGAGGTTCGGCTTCCATCCGGGGTATCCCGAGTCCTGTACGACCTTGGCACCGCTGAGCTCGAGGATCGTCGCGACCGTCTGGACTATCTCTTCGATCTCGGAATCCACCGAGCTGCGCTGGCTAGTCTCCAGCACGACCTTGCTTTTCGCCGTGCCGATGACGGCGACGTTGGTCGACGTTTCCACCAGTCCCGGAATATCGGCGCTCATCTTGGTGACACCGTGCGGCAATGCAACGAGCGCTTTGATTATCGCCTCCTGCTGGTCCTTCTTCATGACCTGGCGCTCGACATCGCCGTTCTCGCGCCGCAATGTGATCGAGAGACCGGGCTCGACGCTGGCGAGCTCGGCGCTGATCGTCTGGTCGAATTTCTTGGCGATCGCCTGCGCCTTGCGGGCCTTCTGCTTGGGCACGAAGACCAGAGCCTCGGCCTCGCGGGGAATCGCGTTCCGCTTGCTGCCACCTTCGATATGGGCGAGGCGCGCGCCGATCTCGTGCAGCTCGTAGAGCGCACGGGCCAGCATCTTGATCGAGTTGCCGCGCCCCTTGTCGATCTCGAGGCCCGAGTGACCGCCGATCAACCCCTGCACCTTGAGCCGCATGGGGACCGAGCCGCCCGGTGCCCGCACAAAGTTCACTTTCCAGGTACCCGAAGTATCGCGGCCGCCGGCACAGCCGACGAATATTTCGCCTTCTTCCTCGGAATCGAGGTTGAGCAGGATCCTGCTCTCGACGAAGCCGGGC
>JASFTI010000059.1:0-13274 GCA_050053635.1 Gemmatimonadales bacterium | reverse complement strand
GATGTCACGCTCGAGCCCAGGAAGTCTGGCGATCAGACGTCCTTCCCCGTCGAAGACCTCGAAGGCGAAACCCCCGGGCGTATAGATCTCGACCCATAAGCGGCCCGCCACGTCGAAAAAGATCTCCCTGAGCGCCGGCTTCAGCTCGGGTCGCGGCAGCTCCGCCGGTTGGCAGGATACTTCCGGGTGCTCCTCGCGGAACGCTCGGAAGTCGGCCGTCGCCGCTTCCCATTCGGCGTCGCTCAGCGGCACACGATCCAGTTTCCGCTCGACGACCCTCAGCGTGTCGCCAGCCACGCCCAATCCCAGCCCGCCAGCCCCCGCTCGTTCACCGCCTTCACGGCGATCACGGTTCCCGGCTCCACGCCGCTCAACGTCACACCCGGCTCGCCGACCGTGCGCAGCAGCTGCAGCTCCTCCAGCGACGGGCCGCCGTAGACGACATACTCTTCCGCGTCCCGCTCTGGAGCCGGCGCCCAGCGCAATTCCACGCTCGACCCAGCCCGCGACACCACCTCCAGGTCGCTGATCCGCGACGGGCTGGAAGCCATCAGCATTACAGAGGCCACCGTGGTCTTGCTCACCTCAGTTATCAACTGATGGTTGACCGTCTCCAGCACGTCGTGCGCCTGATGATAGTGCGGGCTGGACAGGACCGGGTACGAGCCGATGCCGCCCGTCACGTCGCCGTACGCGTCGTAGAACGAATGCGCGTCGGTGCCCCTGAAGTACTCCGCATCGTGAGTGATCAGGTCGGTGAACAGAAAGGCCGCCGCGTGCTGCAGGTCACGGATGCCCGCGTTCGAGTAGCGGATTGTGTTGTCGAGTCGATGGTCGTCCGCGAAGCCGACCATGTCGTTGTTCAGTACCCCAACGATTCGCTCGCCCACCTCCGCCGCCCGACGCACATACTCCCGACTGCCCAGCAGCCCCGCCTCCTCGCCGGTCAGGAACACGAACTCGATGGTCGCCGGCTGAGGACGGCCCGCCAGCACCCGCGCCGCCTCCAGAAGTGCCACCGTACCCGACGTGTTGTCATCGGCACCGGGTCCCCGGCTGGACGAGTCGAAGTGACTGCTGACAACGTATCTGACATCCGGGTGCGATGTCCCCGCCAGCACCGCCACCACGTTCGCCGACCGCAGGCCGGGCCGCGGCTCGAACCACTGAAGCTCCGGCTCGTACCCGAACGAGCGAAGCCGTGCGGTCAGATACTCGATGGCCAGAGCGTTGCCCGGCTGCGTTATGTGCTTGGACCCGAAGCGGAACAGCTCCTTCTCGTAGTCGTAGATCCGCGCGCTACTGACATCCGCCACCGCCTGCCCCACCACGTCGGCAAGCGGGTCGAACATCTCTTGCCCACGCCGGCGCAGCTCACGCTCGGCCGCCAGGTTGGCACGGACACGATCCAACACATCTCCCAGCGAGACCCTGCGCTCCAAGTCGACCAGATAGACCCCTCGCTCCGGCGACACCGTGTCGCCATCCCGGTCCGCCACGATGAGCATCTTGGAGCCGTCCGGACTCAACGCCCATTCGTATTGAGGAGCGATCGTACGAACGGTGTTGTTGTGGAAGACGCGCGTTCGCTCGCCCGTGCTCGTATCGTACAGGTAAGCCCGGCGATGGCGCCCTTCACCGGCCAACCCGACGATCCGCTCGCCGTCCGCGAACCGCGGATAGAGATCGTGCTCGATGCCGTGTGTGAAACGCACCTCCCCAGCCCCGCCGACCTCAGCCAGATACAGATCCCAATCCTCGCGCGTCATCATCTGAAAGGCGACTCGGCTCCCGTCTGCCGATAGCGCGTAGCTCCGCAGCTCCGGACAGGCAGCGCATGCACTACTCACGCTGCTCGCCAGCGTGTGCCTTGTCCGCACGACAGCGACCGGCTCGGCGCCCGGCGACAACGACAGCACGTTGAGCGCTGTCATGTCACCGTCCGCGCTGAGATACGCGATCGTGGAGCCATCCGCCGAGATCGCCGGCATCCGCGCCCCGATCGTACGCGTCGACCGCGTGGCGAACTCGACGACCGCCAGTCTACCGTCGCTCTGAAACGCTAGCGCCCCACCCTCCAGGACGAGTACGGGGTGCTCCTTGAGGCCCGGGCCCCCCGTGATCGCCGCCGGAGCCGACCCGGGACGCACTTCGTATATGTCGGTTCGCTCGCTCTCACCCACCTCGTTGCCCGCGAAGTAGAGCGACTCGCCGCCGGCACTGAAGATGACCTCCGACTTCCCCAGCCCTGGCGTCGCCACTTCCTGCTCGACGCCCGTCGCCTGATCGCGGATCATCAGCCGCGAGTGCTCCGCATCGAGCCGCACCAGCTCGCTGCGCAGCCGCCTGTAACTCGCCCAGTCGCGCACCTCGATGCTGCGGCGCAGCTCGGCCCGCGCCGCCTCCAGCTCGGGCGTCTCCTCGACCACGAGATAGGCGACACGATCTCCGCCGGGCGCGAAAACCAGGCCGTGTCCACTCACCTCCGCCAGTCGGCGCACGCCCCCCTCGCCCACCGCGAGGATGTGCGTCACGGTCTCAGCTCCCGATCCCATCTCGTAGACGGCAAAGCGGCCGTCGGGACTCCAGCGCACCGCGTGGCCGTCCGCCGCCAGCTCTCGGGTCCGGTACAGCTCGCCGGTCAGCAGCGCCGCCCGTTTCAGGAACGTTTCCCCTCCGGCGCCGCTCAACAGGCGCTCGAGGTGTTGCAGCGCGTCCACGTAGTCGCCCGCTTGCCAGGCGTAGTACGCCGAGTCGTACAGCGCCTCGAGATGTTGCTGCGCGTAGGCACCTGTGGAAAGCGTGCCCAGACACAACCCGATCGAGATCAAAACGCGATACATGAAACCCACCCAGTCTGTCGGTTGATCAGTTCACTTCCAATCGACCACCCCGACCTTCACCAAGTCATCCAAGTAGTGGGCCACCACCGCCGTCGAGACCGGCCGGAACTCGGCGCTGATCGCGTCGCGGATCGCGGTCACCGAGCGCGTTCCGTCGATGAAGTTCACCAGCTCGAAGCGGGCGTTGCCCGAGAGCATGAACTCGCGCGACGAGTACCACGCCGCGTCCTCTTCCGACAGCTTGCTCGCCGGCAGGGCGAAGTCGAGCGGTCCCCGGGTGAGGCGCACCGGGATGCGCTCGTCGATCTCGTCGCCGCGACTCGGGCTCGTCCCGCCCAGCGATATCGCTTCTCGGTCCAGCGCCGCGATCAGCGCACCTTCCCGGACGTCGATCTGCTCCTGGATCGTCCGCACCACTCCCCGCACCGATTCCGCGCCGTTGAAGTGCAGTATCGAGCTCACCACCTCTCGCTCCGTCGCCGCGGCCTGAACCACCGTGTTGCGCGCCTCGAACCAGGCCACCGCCGGGTCACCGTCGAACGCGGAAACCATCTGCCGCCGCGCCCGCCGCGCCGCCGCGCCCAGCCGGCCGGCGGCTTTGGCACCCACCAGGTAGGCCAGATCGACCGCCTCGGCCTCCGTTAGATCCGACAGATAGAGCATCGCCGCCATCGCGATGATCTCGCTGCGCTCCAGCTCCACCGGGTCCACCTTGTCCGGCGTGTCCTCCGACGTGTGGTGCGTGTAGTCGGAGTGCCCGATCATCATCCCCGGGATGTCCCGGTCGATGAACATCATGTGATCGCTGCCACCACCGTACGGCGTCAGCCGGAAGTTCATCATCGAGAGGCTGCCCCGCGGCGACCGTACATTCAGCCGCGCCGTCATCTGCGCCATGTTCTCCACCACATCGTTCAAGGCCGACGGCGTCGACCACGGCGTGCTCGTCAGGGTCATCCGCGAATGCAACAGTTCCAGGTGTTCGCCGACCATGTCCAGGTTGATGTGCGCCAGGTAGGTCCCGCCCAGCGCCGGACCCACCATCTCCGGGTGCTCATCCACGTACGCCATCGTCCCGTGCCACTCGGGCACCCAGAGGAAACGCAGCGAGCGCTTCGGCCTCGGCAGACGGCCCTCCTCGACCAAAACCTTCAGCGCTCGGGCCATGTCCAGCTGCGCCGCCGAGCCGCTGGCGTTGTCGTTCGCCGATTCTTTGGGATGATCGAGGTGCGCCGCGAGGACCAGCTCTTCGTCCGGCAACTCTGCGCCCGCGATGCGCGCCACTACCACGTCCATGTAGTAAGGCTCCAGCCCGATTCCCGATGCGCGGCCGTGCAGCACGACCCGCTCACCCGACTCCAGCAGAGCCCGCAGCCGCTCGCCTTGTCGGTTGGTCAGGTTGAAACCGAAGGTGACGTGCTCCAGCTCTTCCGGCCGCGGCCACATCCCCGTGTAGGCCAGCATGTCGGGGTATTCCATGGCGCGGCTGTCGTCCAGGTAGCAGACCACCGCGGCCGCCCCGTACTTGACCACCGCCAGCCGGTGGACACTCCCACCGTAACCGGTCGCCAGCACGAACTTGCCGTGCACGTCCTTACCCTCGTAGTCCGAGTCACGCGTGCCCGACCCCACCCAGACCAGCTCGGCCGTCACGTCGCCGGGGTTCGAGTATGTAATGAGGCTCATTGCGACCTCGGGGTAGCCGACGATACGCGACTCGTACGGCTCCACCATCCGCAGCTCCGCGAAGTCGATGTCCCAGCCCGACGGCGCCTGCCACGTACCGTAGTGGATCCGCCCGTCGGACGGGTACGACTCGATCCACGCCTCGTCCTCACCGAACCCGTAGGCGCGTAACTGCTCCAGTACGTATTGGGCTGCGTCCCGGTAGCCACGAGAGCCCTGGATTCGATGGTGCCGCGTGATCTGAATGACGTGATCTTTGGCGATCTCGCCGCTCAACTCCTCGTGCAACAGGTTGCGTCGACCCGCATCGAGCAGTGGCGCGTAGTCCTGCGCCAGGGCCGCCGGACTCGCAATCACCGCAATGAAACATGACAGCGTCACGTACCGTATCATCTTTCGCGCTCCCTTCTCACGAGGCTCGCCTCGAACGTCTGCCGACTCTCGGTATGAGGAACGGAGTCCGGTCACGGTACTCACGGTACTCGGCACCGAACCTCTCTAGAAGCTCCCTCTCCTCTATGAACTTATGGTAGGCGCTCATCGGGACGAACCACAAGGCGACGCCCGCTAGAGCCGTAGTAAACGTATCGAGCCACGTGATGACACCCAGCATATAGAAGAGCAGCCCGAGCTGGATAGGATTGCGACACAACCGGTATGCCCCCCGCACTATTAGATGTTGCGGCGGCGCGAGCGGCGCCGGCGTACCTTTCCCCAGCCACCACTGCGTGACAGTCGCCCAGCCGATCATCAGGAGACCCAGCAGAACCAGAGGCGCGGCGAGAGCCAATTCCAGAGTGCGGGGCCAGGTCGGCGCGATGCGCGGGGCTAGAAGTCCGCCAATGATCATCAGCAGCCACGGCAGGCCCACCAAAAACAGCAGAATGCCGCCGGAGAGGATGACGATACGCTGGGTGGTCGTGCGCTCGATCCGACTCACGCGTACCAACCCCGCCACGACGCGCTCGATCACCGGGCTTTCCCTCCGGCTGGCTTCCAGTCTACGCCAGCACCTCCCGAAGTGTCGCCAGCGATTGCTCCGCCTCCGCCTCGCTGAAGACCAGCGGCGGTCGGAAGCGCAACGAGCGCGGCCCGCACGGCAATGTGGCGAGCCCCCGATCCCAGCAGTCTTGACGCACCTTGTCCCGCGTCGCGCCGTCGGGCAGGTCGAAGGCGAGCATCAGACCCAGGCCGCGCACATTGGAGACCGCCGGAAAGTCGGCCTGCAATTTCTCCAGACCCTCCTTGAACATGGCCCCGACCCGCGCCGCGCTCTCCACTAGGCCGTCCTCCTCTATGATCTGTAGGTAACGTGCGCAGCGCACCATGTCGACCAGGTTGCCGCCCCAGGTCGAGTTGATACGCGACGAGACGTGGAAGACGTTGTCCTTCACATCGTCGACGCGCCGCGTGCTCATGATACCACAGACCTGTGTCTTCTTGCCGAAGGCGATGATGTCAGGCGTCGCACCATAATGCTTATACGCCCACATCTTCCCGGTCACACCCAGCCCGGTCTGTACCTCGTCGAAGATCAGCAACGCATCGTTCTCGTCCGCATACTCGCGAAGACGCTGCAGGAACTGCGGCCGGAAGTGTTTGTCACCACCTTCACCCTGGATCGGCTCGATCAGGATCGCGGCTATTCCGTGCGGATCCTTCTCGAAGGCCGCCTCGATCTCCCCGTACGCCTTCGCCTCGGCCGCCTCGGCCGCCGCCTCGTCCACCGGGAAGCGGATCGTCGGATTAGAGATACGCGGCCAGTCGAACTTGGGGAAATCACGCGTCTTGGTCGGATCGGTGTTCGTCACCGACAGCGTGTACCCGCTGCGCCCGTGGAACGCGTCGACGAAGTGCATGATCTTGTCGCCGCCGCCCTCGATCCCCTGGGCACGATTCTTCTGCCGCTTCCAATCGAACGCTACCTTCATCGCGTTCTCCACCGCCAGCGCGCCACCCGCGACGAAGAACAAATAGCGGAATTCGTCCGGCACAGCGATCTCGCGGAACGCCTTCACGAAGGCCGCGAACTCGCGCGAGTAGATATCACTGTTCGCCGGATTGGCCAGCGCCGCCGTCATCAGCGACCGACGAAAGCCTTCGTCCTCCAACTTCGGGTGATTGTGACCGATCGGCAGTGTCGCGAAGTAGCCGTAGCAATCCAGATACTCTTTACGTTGCAGCGCATCCACTATGACAGAGCCGTGCGACTTCTGCAGGTCGATCACGATGTGGAAGCCGTCGACCAGAATATTCTCCTTCAGAATCGGAAAAACGGATTCGGAAGGCACGGTTATCTCAGACATCGTATTCTCCAATCGTATCTAGAATTGTGTTCTGGCTGTCAGGCCAAAACGACTAAGAGCCGGCGCGGACGTTCGGTGGGGCACACAGATGCCCCGGACCAGGCGTCGCCGGCACGGATATCGGGGTAGCGAGCTCGGCTCGCGCGGGTCCCCGGGGCGGGCCGGCAACCCTACCGCGCTAGTGGGTCAAATTGTTGGGGGGTGCAAATATGCCGGGCCGCGCCTCGCGGGGCAGGAGCTTCATTGGAGGCAGCGGGATGCCTGCGGCGCCGGCTGCGATTCGCTTCAGCATTGGCTTCCTTCCTCTGCCACAATCTACAGCCTCGCGCCTCCCGCGTCTAACGGTTCGCAAAGCCACGAACCTGGGTCCTTCCGCCGGGCGTCCGGATGCCTTAGGATAGTGGGGCGGGCAAATTTGCTTACATAACTGGTTTACGCTGGGAGGGTGAGGCCATGCCGTACAAGGTCGTACCCCGGAACGAGCACGCCATCGACCGTATCCTGCGTATAGTGGTGGGCATCGGTCTGCTGGCTGTCGCCTTCGTCGGCCCCAAAACGCCCTGGGGGTACCTGGGCATTCTGCCACTCTTGACCGGGATCGCAGGGTTCTGCCCAAGCTACAAGCTATTCGGCATCAACACCTGTCCAGACGACAACCGCTGAGCCCTCTGCAGGGGCCGCCTAGGCCTGTTTGGGCAGCCCGCCGGTAACGCTGAGGATCCAGCGCATGCACCTGTGCCCGAAGTCGACAGGCTGGCAGAACATCATCGGGCAACCCCCCGGGATGACCTCGATTCCGTTTTCACGGCAGTAACCCACGGCACTCTCTGAGACACTACCCTGCCCGAACGAGCGGTGCATCCATACTCGCGACACACCAAGGTCGGCGCACTCCCTTACGACTTGTTCCGTCACCGCTGGGCGCGTCGCGATGACGACACCGTCGACGCCACCAGGCACCGACTTCAGGTCGGGGTAACAGGCGTCGCCTTCCACCGTCTCCGCGTTCGGGTTGACCGGGAAGACCTCGTAACCGGAGGCGCGTAACTTCCTATAGACGACGTTCGCCGCCTCGCTCTTGTTACGCGAAACACCGGCAACTGCGATGCGCTTCTGCGCCAGAAATCGCTGCACCGCCTCCTGCATGGTTGCCACTTCGTCTCACTCCTTTGCCTGTTCTAGTACCTCGTATCCCGAGGCACGCAACCGATTCGCCATCTCGACCGCGAGATCCGGTGGAACGGTCAGCCACACTTCATCCAGCTTCTCCAAACCCTTTTCCGCTAGAGCGTCGCTCAACAGTTCGGCGAAGCGACCCGGCGCCAGCGAACCGTGAACACTACCCAAAAGCGGCAACGATATCGACCGTATCCCCCGCGCTTTTGCCTCTCGAAAAACTTCGCGTAGCGCGCTCGCCACCCATTCCTCCCTCCACGAGGGCTCTTCGTCGAGGTCGTGGACGATGGCGTGGAAGCGGACGGGACGCTCGCCTCGTACGACCAGCGTGCCCGGGGCCGGCCCAATGCTGGCCCGGGCGTTCTCCAGCAACTGCCCCGGCTCCTCATGCGTCTCGCGTGGCCGCGGATCGGAGCCGAGAACCAGGTGCGTGTCGTCTTCGACTACTTGCGCTTCGACCAGGAACACGAGCGTCGCGCCAGGCGGCGCCGGAACGATCTTCAGGATGCGTCGTGCAGCCATACGTCGGCACAACCTAGACCCCGCGGCTCCGCAGGTCCATATTGCAGGACTTTCCTCGTCGAGGACCACAGTCGCGCCCGTAAAGTGCAAGCCAGCTAGGAGGATCAGATGTCCGACATGCCCCGCGGACGATTCGTCTGGTACGACCTGATGACGACGGACCGCCAGTCCGCCACCAGCTTCTACACCCAGCTGATCGGCTGGGGAACCGCGCCGTGGGAGGGTGGACCCGAGTCCTATACGTTGTGGACCAACCGTGAGACCCCGATCGGCGGCGTCATGGATCTGCCCGAGGACGCCAAGGCCGCCGGCGCACCGCCCCACTGGCTGGCCTACGTCGGTGTGCCAGACACCGAAGAGGTCGCCAGAAAGACGAAGAACCTGGGCGGCCAGGTGCTGCACGGACCCGTTACGATCCCCAAGGTCGGCAGCTTCGCCGTGCTCGCCGACCCGCAGGGCGCCGCGTTCGCCGTCTTTACGACCGAGGAGGCGACGCCGGCCAAGGAAGGGCCGCCCCAGGAAGGCGAGTTCTCGTGGCACGAGCTGGCGACCACGAATCACGAAGCCGCTCTCGACTTCTACAACGAGCTCTTCGGTTGGGAGAAGACGGACACCAGCGACATGGGTGAGATGGGCAGCTATCAGATGTTCGGCCTGGGCGGCATGCCGCTGGGCGGCATGTTCAACAAGCCGACCGAGATGCCCGGGCCACCCTTCTGGCTGTTCTACGCCCGGGTCGACGACGTCCAGGCCGCTGTCGAGAGGGTGAAAAAGCTGGGCGGCCAGGTACTCAACGGACCCATGGAGGTGCCCGGCGGCGATTGGATCGCCCAGTGCTTGGATCCCCAGGGAGCGGCCTTCGCGATCCACTCGTCCACGCGAGATTAGCCGGGGCTCTAGCCGCCGTAGAAGATCTTCGCGCCCAGGTCGCTGAGCGTCAGTGTGATTTCGTCGGGCCGTCCCTTCGGGGGCTTCACGACCCCGGCATCCACGACCTCGCCGACGAAGATCGACCGGCCGTTTCGGTCCTCGGCGGTCAAGACATAAAGACCGTAAGGGATCGTTCGCAGGGCCGTCTTCTTCGCCTCCAGATCCATCAAAGTCCTCCTCGCTGACTGCGCAGCTCGATATGCGGTTTATGACAGGGCCGGATCCCGGATACGATGGCTGATGGTAAACTCGGCCTGCTACCGCTCGGTACCCTCGCTGCAAAACTCTGGCGCCGCACAGCGGATGGGGACTAGGATCAAGCCAGCGACGTACGCCAGTTCCTCGAGCCAGGGAACCACCATGAAGCGCTGCCGCAATATCCCGATCTGCTTCACGCTGGCCGCCTTGCTGCTCCCCTGGGGATGCGATTGGCGGGCTGCCGACCAACCCAACTTCGTGTTCTTCCTCATCGATGACCTCGGCTGGACCGACACCGGCGTCTATGGCAGCACGTTCTACGAGACACCGAACATCGACCGCCTGGCTGCCGAAGGGGCCCGCTTCACCCAGTTCTATTCGGCCAGCCCGGTTTGCTCGCCGACTCGGGCGAGCATTATGACCGGCAAAGACCCGGCGCGGCTCAACCTCACCAACTGGATCGGCGGCGAGGGTAGCGGCATGTTGCTCCAGGCGGAGTATCGCCGACAGCTACCGCTCGAGGAGATCACGCTCGGCGAAGCGTTCAAACAGGCCGGCTACGCCACCGGATACATCGGTAAGTGGCATCTCGGCGCACAAGGGTTCATGCCGCCGGACCAAGGATTCGATTTCGCGTTCGCCGTCAACCACGCCGGCCAACCCGGATCGTACTTTTTTCCTTACGAAAACGATGACTGGCTGGTGACCAACGTGCCGGACCTCGAAGACGACGAGCCGGGCGATTACCTGACCGATCGACTCACCGACACGGCTCTGGAATTCATCGAAGCCCGGCGCGACACCGCGTTCTTCCTCGTACTCTCGCACTACGCCGTCCACACACCGTTGGAAGCCAAAACCGAGCTCATCGCCAAGTACCAGTCCAAGGCGCAGAGCCTGGCCACGGCAGACGCGCCGCCGTTCCTCCCCGAAGGGGCGAACGCAATGACCAAGCAGCGCCAGGACCACCCCGTCTACGCGGGGATGATCGAGAGTACCGACCGGAGCGTCGGCCGCGTGCTCGCCCTACTCGACAGCCTGGACCTCGCCGAACGCACCGTCATCGTCTTCGTCTCCGACAACGGCGGCCTGAGCACGCTCAGGCGAGGCCGAGAAACGCCGACGGCCAACCTGCCGCTGCGCGCCGGGAAGGGCTGGTTGTACGAGGGCGGGGTCCGCGTGCCGCTGATCGTCAGGTGGCCCGGCGTCGTCGAGGGCGGTCATGTGATCGACCCCCCGGCGATCACGATGGACCTCTATCCGACCCTCCTGGAGATCGCCCGGCTACCACTCCGACCCGAGCAACATCAGGACGGCCTCAGCCTCGTGCCACTTCTGCAAGGTGCCAGCTCTCTAGACCGCCAGCGGCTGTTCTTCCACTTCCCCCACTACCACGGATCGGGGAGCAGGCCGTCGGGCACCGTCCGAGCCGGCAACTTCAAGCTCCTCGAGTGGTTCGAGGACGGTAAGCTCGAGCTCCACGATTTGAGCGCCGACATCGGCGAGTCGCGGGACCTGGCTGGAGAGCGCCCCGAGCTGGTCGGCGAACTGCACGAGATTATCGAGGCCTGGCGTCGAAGTGTCGGCGCCCGCATGCCGACACCGAACCCCGACTGGAAGCCTAACTAGGCGACTGATCGGCGATCGGGCTCAGCCGCATCCACTCCGGCAAGTCGGCGGACGGCGGTCGCTTCCCGTAGAACAGGTCATCCAGCTTGATCGCCAGCCTCCGAAAAAGAGACGAGTTGCGCACTCCCGCCCGCACCAGGTTGTGAACCGGGTTGTCCGGGTGCGAGTAGGGACACACCGAGACGCAGCGGCCGCAATCCGTACCCAGTCTGCACCAGAGCGTGAAGCAGGCCTCCTGATCGATCTGCCAGCGCCTCACCCCGCCGATCAGCTCGCGGTCGCCTGACGGGATTGCAGCGGCCGGACAGATCTCCGCGCACTTCTTACAGTGCCGGCAAAAGTCGATCACCGTGTAGTCGAAGCTTCGCTCGCCGGTCAGCAGCGGCATTTCGGTGGTGACCACGGCCAGCCGCACCCGCGGACCCAGCTCCGGAGTCATCAGCAAACCCATCCGGCCGATCTCGCCCAGACCGGCGTCCCGCGCGACCAGCGGGCAGACGACACGATAGTTGCCGTCGATGTGCGCCCGGGCGGAATAGCCGAGTCGCCGGATGAGGTTCGCGAGCTGAATCGCGATGGCTCCGCTAGCCAGGTACTGCTGGTACGACTCCATTACGATCGAAGCCTTCGGCGCGCCGGCCACCATCTCCTTCGACATCTCCACCGCGAACGCGACCGCGTAATCGTGGTCCAGCTCCACCGGCTCGCCGTACCGATCGCCGCGCCCCACCATGCTGTACACGTGGCAGTCCCTCAGCCCCGTCACCCCCACCGACATCGCCCCCAGCTTCAGCACCCAGCCCTTGATGAAGTCCGTGATCTCAGCCGGATCCGTGACCCTACGCTCCGCCGCGACCTCTCCCTCGACCAGCGGCCTCATATATTCGACCGTCGCCTCCGTCGCGCCGGCGGCCGCGTAGGCGAACGGGTCGTACATCGTCGACCCGCGCGCCATCAGGCCCGGCAACGCTCTGAACGCATCGTCCGCCCCCCGTTTCTCCGCATGCGCTGCATAGTACTCCTCGAACCGCGCCGTCCCCGGCTCCAGCAGGCGCCTCGAGAACATGATGTCACGCTCGTCTATTCTAACTCGCGGGGTATCATCCTCGACGATTCGTTTCCTGCCCCATGGAACGCCCAGAGCTACGGCGATAGCGCCGGTCAACGACAGCAGCGCAGCGACGATAGGCGTCTTCCCCTCCAGATCGGAGAGGCCCAGCAACAGATAGGGAGCCGATAGTACGACGGCCAGCGAAGAAGATACGAAGACGGCCCGCGCCTCTCGCTCACGCGCCGAGACGAGCGCCGCGTACGCCAGCGCCAGGAAGAGTCCCAGACCGACGGCGACGGCCAGCCCATCGAGGACGGCTCGCGTCGCCATCGGCGCCTCAACTGCCGTGTAGTGGCTGATACAGCTCGATACGGTTTCCGTCCAGATCGCGGATCCAGGCGAAGCGACCGTAGTCGTAGTCTTCCCTTTTTATCGCCCTCACGCCCGTTCCCGCCAGATGAGCCAGCACCGCCTCAATGTCCCGTACCCGCAGGTTCACCATGAAAGGCTGATCGCCGTACATGTCGTCCGACTCGCTGCCTCCGCCGCGTCCCGGCAGCTCTACTTTCGCCTGCATGATGGCGAACGTTGTGTCCAGCTTACGCGTGTGGTCCTCTGGGTCGAGTCCCCAAAACATCACGTAGAACGCCTCGTCGGATCCCTCAAACTCGATCCCGAGGTGATCCCGGTACCATCCGGCCAGCCGCTTCGGGTCGGCCGAGAAGACGAACGCCCCCCCGATTCCGTCTATCATGCCCACTTTGCCACCCCCTATTCTTCCCAGCTCTCGATGAACCGACGCTCGCCGGATTCATGCTCGTCGACCAGCGCCTGGAAGATGGCACGCAGTTGCTCGATCGGCAGCGTCCCGATGATCATCCGGTTGTTGACGATCATCGTCGGCGTCGACCTGATGCCATACGAAAATCTCTC